>JAZQTE010000239.1:0-4119 GCA_045630505.1 Acutalibacteraceae bacterium
TGCTCGTCGGCGCAGAACTGCCCCCAGCCTTCGTTGAAAATCGTCCAATAGCAAATACAGGGATGGTTGTGCAGACCTTGCACGGTTTGCTGCATACCCTCCGTAAACTTGCGGCGCGATGCAGAATTTTTGTGCAAGCGCGTATCGTTTTTGCGCAGCAGCCCCACCGTTGGTAACGCGGTATCGCGGAAGAAGCGATAATCGCTGTTATTCACCATATCCTGAAATACCACCATACCCAAGCGATCACAATCGTAATAGAACTGTTCGGGCTCTACCTTGATGTGCTTGCGCAGCGTATTAAAGCCAAGCGCTTTCATTGCCAAGATATCCTCGGCATAGCCTTCGGGCGTGGCAGGGGTGAATAAGCCGTCGCTCCAATAGCCTTGGTCGAGCACGCCGTGGAAGAAATACGGCTTGCCGTTAAGGCAAAGACGCTGCACACCGCCTACGTTTCGAACATCCAAACGGCGCAAAGCAAAATACGATTGCACGGTATCCTGCTCGGTTTGCAGCGTAAACGTGTACAGATACGGATCCTCGGGCGACCACAGCCGCGGTTGCTGTGGCGAAACGCGTGCCACACCGTTTTGCAACGGTACGTGCAGCTCTCCTTGCGGAGTGGTTACGGTTACCGTGCCTTCTTCCACACCCTCGGCGGTGATTACGGCTTCACTGTCGGTCACGTCAAGCTTCAGGCTTTTCACATAGGCTTGCGGCACGCTTTCCAACCACACCGTTTGCCATATACCCGACACGGGCGTATACCACATACCGCCACGCTTATGGCATTGCTTACCGTAGGGATAAACGCCGTCCAAGCGATCTTCCACACGCACCACCACGGTATTTTCCGCTTGCAGTACGTTCGTGATCTCGCAGAAAAAGGGTTCGTATCCGCCGCCGTGCTCCCCTACCTTCTCGCCGTTTACAAACACGGTTGCCAGTTGATCTACCGCACCGAAATGTAGCAGCACCTTCCCGTTTTTAAATTCGGCAGGCAGCGAAAAGCGGCGGCGGTACCACAGCACGGTATCGTCTGAAAAGGTCTTCTCGATACCCGATAAAATGGATTGCGGTGCAAACGGCACGCGTATCGTATCGGAATACACCGCAGGTTCGGCAGGGCCCGTGGCAAAATCCCATTCGCCGTTGAGGCAGAAAAACGAATCGCGTTTCAACTGCGGTCGCGGATATACTTGCCACGGCGTACCACAAAGGGATTCGCCTGCGGCGGTGAGTAAGCGGTTCATACGGTTTCCTCATCTTTCTTTACGCGGCGGCGCAGCACCCACAGCAACGGGAGCAAGCACACGGCAGCAACGAGCGCCGCCAAGAAAATATTTTGGTTGGGAATGAAGGAATAGGTGCCATCGTCGTTCAGCACCTTTTCGGCGTTTTGCAATACCGCTGCACCGATGGCAGGGCCGATCACGCCGGGAATAAGTACCTGCGACACGATGCGCAAGCCTTGGAACATTCCTGCTTTGCCGGTGGGCGTGCCGTCGCGCAGCAAGGCGCCGAACACCGCCATACCCGTAAGATAGCCGCACATCATAAGCAGCGAGCCAATGAAAACGAGGGCGGTTTGCTTAAAGCAAAGCAAGAAAACGTAGCCGGCGCACAGCATGGCCAGCGGTGCGATCACTGCACGGCGGAAGCCGAGCGTATCGTAGGCACGACCGTAAAACGCCGTAACGATGGCAGCAACGATAATGGCAGGAGCCATTATGAACACGTAATTCTCCATACCAAGACTTACGTTGTAGTACAAAATGAGGTACGGCATAAAAATCTGAATGGAAATATTAAACACCGAGAACGCTGCCAGCGTAATATAAAACAGCGGCGATTTTTTTACCGAAGACGGACGGAAGCCGTACAGAATGTTTTTAAAACAGCTACGGTTTTCTTCGCAAATAACCGTGTTTTCGCGGATAAGGAAAAAGCCGAGAATACCGATAACAAACACGGCTGTGCCGATAATCAGGAAAATTGCCGTCCAGCTTTCCTGCTTATCCAAATCGAACGCCATAAATCCACCGAACACCGCTAAAATTGCCAGCAGCGGCATCATGGAGTTGACACCCTCGGCCGCACCGCGACCTGCGTTTTCGGTAGCATCGGTGAGCCACGCATTAAACGCCGCATCGTTGGCAGAGGAGCCAAAGAAGGTCATCACGCAATCCAAAACGATCACGAGTGTTACCCCCACTGCCGACACCGAAACTGCCGTGGGAAACACGGCGGTGATAACGTCAGCGCGCAATAAAGCAAACGCCGCAATGGTGATACCCCATAAAATGTAGCCGCCGCAAATGAATACGCGACGGCGTCCAAGTTTATCCGAAAGCGCGCCGATAAGAATGGTCGTCACGGCTGCGGCCACCGCCGAGGCAGAAACCATAGCGGAAATTTGCGTTGCAGAGGCGTGGAACATTTTGTAGAGAAATACGTTAAAATACATATTCTCCACCACCCACGCGATCTGCCCCACCAAGCTGAACACGATGAGCGCCGCCCAAAAACGCGGCGGATAGGCTGTTTTCTTCATAGTATCACCGTCTTTTTTTCTTTAATTATATCACACCCGAACGCCGCGTGCAAGAGAAAAGGCCTTCGCAACAGCGAAGGCCTTTAGAATTATTCGGTACGAAGAGCCACCACGGGATCCTTTTTCGCCGCACTGCGCGACGGAATGATACCCGCAAACAGCGTAAGCAGCACGCTGATGCACACGAGCAGCGCGCCTACTTCGAGCGGCAGCGCCGCGCTCAGGTTGGGAATACCCGTGAGCGTGTGCAGAATAAAGTTGATGGGAATACATAAAAGATACGTTACGCCCACGCCAAGCAAGCCCGATGCAAAGCCGATTATCACCGTTTCGGCGTTAAACATACTGGAAACGTTGCGCTTCGAGGCGCCGATAGCACGCAGGATACCAATCTCCTTGGTGCGTTCCTGCACCGAAATGAGCGTGATAACACCAATCATAATCGACGATACCACCAACGATACCGCCACAAAGGCGATCAGCACATAGGTGATGGCGTTGATGATGGTGGTAACCGACGACATCATCAGCCCCACGTAGTCGGTGTAGGTGATGCGGGAAAGCTCATCTTCAATGCCCTTGTTATAGTCGGCAATGGCCTCCTCGATCACGTCCTTATCTTCGAACGAAGCAGCGTACAAATGGATCCCCGAAGGATCGGCGGCATCCACGTAGCTGAGCTTGCGCAGATTTTCCTCGTAAGTCTTTTCGGAAAACTCCAGCACCTTTTCGTAATACTCGGCACATTGTGCAGTGGTATACCCACGCATGGCCGCATTCAGCATTTTGGCAAGCTCTGCAGGAGGAACGGCGGCAAGCTGCTGCTTCACACCGGCGGCATACTGCGCCGTGAAGCGTTCGACGACCGCTTCCGTGAACAGTTCCTTTAAGTCTTCGTCGCTCATATCCTCGATGTATTTTTTGATCTCGTCGCTGCTCATACCCATTTGCTGCGACAGCGCTTCGGTAATGGATTTCTCCATGGCTTCACGGTTCATGGACGCCATCGTTTGCTTTACGGCAGCATCCACCTGCGCTTGGCTGGGAATACTCATAATGCGAACATACGCCTCTGCCTTTTCTGCAGTTTTCAAGCCGCGAATATAGGCGCGGAATTCTTCTTCCTTTTCTTTGTCGGTGAGTACACCCGACAGCGCTTTGAAAGGCAGCCCCGAGAAGATATCGGTAGTATCATCGGCCAATTGCGCCTTGAGAGCCGACGAATCCGCCGTTTTTTCGATTACGTGCTGCGTAAGCGCCGAGGTGTACCCGATGGCTCCCGTGAGAACGCCCGACAGTGCATCCTCGTTTTTGCGAACGATACCTGCCACCTTGAGCGGCGTGGCGTTATCGTAAAGATATTTGAGGCCCGCATTACTGTCGCGAAGATCGGTATACAACCCGCTTTTTTCATCCTTGGTGTAACAATCAGCACCGAGCACCACACGGAAATCCATTCCGCAGATCTCTTTAAAATCCCAATGGCGATCATTCTCGGGCAGCGTTTCTTTGTTGATGGCCGCATCCACGATTTTGTTGATTTCTTCCTCGGAAATAAGTCCTAA
>JAZQTE010000240.1:0-3360 GCA_045630505.1 Acutalibacteraceae bacterium
TTGCTTTGCAAATGCCACCCCCCTTTACACAAGGGGGGCTTCTAATCTTCCACACAAACCCAAATCAGCGCACATAGCCTCCCCTGTGTAAGGGGAGGTGTCACGCGAAGTGTGACGGAGGGGTTGCCCCCCCATCCGCACAATCCCAAATCGGCGCTCATAGCCTCCCCTGTGTAAGGGGAGGTGTCACGCGAAGCGTGACGGAGGGGTTGTCACCCCACTCGCACAAACCCCACGGGGCGTCGAGGCGCCGCCCCCTACGAACAAACCAAACCGACGCTCACAAACGCTGTCCGTTTGCAACAGCGGTTCAATTTCGCCGCGCTAAAGGCGGCTCATTTCACCTTGTTGCGGCACAGTACTTTTTGTTCGCTTCATCTGCCGCAGGCAGCGCTCACAAACGCACACCCGTCAAATCAAACTGCGGGATCATCGCCGTGCCTGAGGCGTCACGGGTTTGCACGTAGCCGTCGGTGAGCCCCAGCGCCGTCATACGGTCGAACACCTTATCGCATTCTCGCTGCGTCAGCCGCCGCGACAGCTCGGGGTGTCCCTCCACCTCGCCCATCGGCGTGTATTGGAACATCAGGCTCACAAAGCACCCCTCAAGCGGCGAAAGCAGCTCTAAAACACGAATCGAATCGTTGGTATGCCCCGGCAGCACCAAATGCCGCACCACCGTGCCGCGCACGATGATGCCGTCTTCATCCAGCACCACGGGCCCCGTCTGCCGCCGCATTTCCTCAATCGCCGAAAGCGCCGTTTCGCGGTAATGCGGCACACCCGACAGCGCCAACGCCAACGCATCGTCGGCGTATTTGAAATCGGGCAGATACACGTCAATCAGTCCCTCAAGTGACCGCAAGGTGTCCACGCGCTCATACCCCGACGAATTGTACACCACGGGCACGCGCGGCTTTCTCATCAGTAGCGCCTGCCGAATCACGGGCACGTACGGCGTAGGACTCACTAAATTGATGGTATGCGCGCCCTGCGCCTCCAATTCCTCAAAAATAGCCGCCAACCGCTCGGCGCTCACGGGCGCCCCTGCCGCAAAACGGCTGATCTCACGGTTTTGACAAAAGGCGCACGAAAGCGTGCAACCGCCGAAAAACACCGTTCCCGAGCCACGCTCACCGCTGATACACGGCTCTTCTCCAAAGTGCAGCGCCGCCCGTGCCACGTGCGCCACCGTCGGCAAACCGCACGCGCCAAAGCCCTCGGCCTCGTTTCTCTCCGCCGCGCACTCTCGCGGACATAACGAACAGAGCATTCGCCCCACTCCTTTCCCTCCCTATTCTACCCCAATTTCGCCATCCACGCAACCTAAAACCGCAAAAAACGCTTGCACAATGCCCGTTGCGTGTGGTATACTGTATCGGTAAAGGAGCTGATCCTATGAAATGTCCGTTCTGCGGTCAACCCGAAAGTAAGGTTATTGACTCCCGCCCCACCGATGAAGATACCCGCATCCGCCGCCGTCGCGAATGCTTGGAATGCGGCCGCCGCTTCACCACGTACGAGATTGTGGAAAGCCTGCCCATCGTGGTGGTGAAAAAGGACTCCTCGCGCGAGCTGTTCGACCGTCAAAAGCTTTTCAACGGTATGCTGCGCGCCTGCCAAAAGCGCCCCGTTTCCATTGAGGTACTCGAAAAAGCGGTGGACGAAATCGAAGCCCAACTTCAAAACTCGCTGGAACGCGAGATCCCTGCCACCCTCATCGGCGAATACGCGATGGATAAGCTCCGCGAGATCGACGAGATCGCCTACGTGCGCTTTGCCTCGGTCTATCGCCAGTTTAAGGATATCAGTTCCTTCCACGAAGCTATCAGCAAGCTGCTCAACGAATCATAAAACGGCGTTCCCACGCCGTTTTTTCACACTCACCCCAAAGGAGGGCTTCCCTATGCCTCGCTACATCCGCGAAGGTCAATCTCGCTACGGTACCATCGTGTACACTATCGACGGCAGCTACATCCGCCAAGGCCAGTCGCGCTACGGCACGATCGTGTATACTATCGACGGCAGTTACATCCGCCAAGGCCAATCGCGCTACGGCACCATCGTGTACACTATCGACGGCAGCTACATTCGCCAAGGCCAATCACGCTACGGCACTATCGTTTACTATCTCGAATAACAAAACGGTGTTGGATTCCCAACACCGTTTTGTTTTTATTTCGCGTATACCCACTCGGATTTTTCCAACCAATCATTATTGTAACTTATCGTCATTTTCTCACGGTCGGCTTCGCTTCCGCCGTACTGCACGGTTTTCAGCCCCGTACAACCGTAAAACGCATACTCTCCAATCCACTTCACGCTGTTCGGGATGGTAATGCTTGTCAGCCCCGTACAGCCTTCAAACGCATGGGCCACGATCTCCCTCGTACCGTTCGAGATGGTCACGGAAGTCAGCCCTGTGCAATCATCAAACGTACGGTACTCAATTTTCGTCACACTGCCCGGTATCGTCACCGACGCAAGGCTCGAACAATTCTCAAACGCACGTTGCCCAATACTCTTCACGCTGTTCGGAATGGTGATGGATGTAAGCCCCGTGCATTTGTAAAACGCAGCCTCACCAATACTTGTTACACTGTTCGGGAGGGTAATACTTGTCAGCCCCGTGCACTCCCTAAACGACTGGAGCCCAATGCTCTTCACGCCGCTCAGGATAGTAACACTTGTCAGCCCCGTGCAACTGTGAAACGCATAGTCTCCCAAACTCGTCACACTGCTCGGGATAGTAACGCTTGTCAGCGACGTGCAGGCTTCAAACGCACCATTGCCAATCCACGTCACACCGTTCGGGATAACAACGGATTTAAGCCACGTGCAATCGTAAAACGCATAGCTTCCAATACTCGTCAAACCGTTCGGGAGGGTAATGCTTGTCAACCCCGTGCAACCCGTAAACGCACCGCTCCCAATACTCTTCACACTGTTCGGGATGGTAATGCTCGTCATTCTCCTGCAAAGCTCAAACGCAGCGCCACCAATACTCGTCACGGGTAACCCGTCGATCGTTTCGGGAATCACCACGGAAGTGAAATTCGTCAGCAAATCGCAACCCGTGATGATGATCTCATCATTCTCATTTACATACTTCAACGGTCCGTCATACGGTATAGGCGCTGCCGTAGCGGTCGTCGTCGCAGTAGACTTTTGCGTCGTCGGCTTCACCGTCGTTGTACCCGTCGTCTTCACCGCGGTCGTGTCGGCGGGTTTCGTTGTCGTCACCGCGCCGCCTGCCGTGGTCGTATCGGTAGGTTTCGTTGTCGTCACCGTGCCTCCTGCCGTGGTCGTGTCGGTGACAGTATCGGTCGTTGCCGTTTCGGCATCCGCACGCGTGGTAGT
>JAZQTE010000241.1:0-6645 GCA_045630505.1 Acutalibacteraceae bacterium
CGGCGATATGCTGTTTATGCCCGTTGGTTTTGCAAAGCCGATGCGTGTGCAGGGCTGCTTTGTAGATAACCGCGAGGTTGAAGCGGTGGTTAATTTCCTTAAAACGTCTATGGGCAACCAACAGTACGACGAGCAGGTACAGCAAGAAATCGACCGTTGCGCACAAGAATGCGAGAAATCGGGTAAACGTGCGGCAGAAGACGGTGAAGATATCGGCGGCGGTGATCCTATGCTTCAGCAGGCTGTGGAATTCATCTTTGAAGCAGGTGCGGCGTCCACGTCTTCTTTGCAGCGCAGATTGCGTTTGGGGTATTCTCGCGCAGGTCGTTTGATGGATGAAATGGAACGCCTCGGCATTATTGGCCCGCAAAGCGGCAGTAAGCCCCGTCAAATTCTGATTACTCGCCAGCAATGGTTGGAAATGAACGCCTCTCGTCCCGACGATGAATAAGCGCCGTTTACGTGTTTTGGCGATCGTCATTGCCGTGGTGATGGCGGTGTCATCCGTGATCACCCTTGCCAACGGTCGTATTTCGTGGCTGCCCACGTGGGATGAGCTGTTTGCTGTTTCGGGCTTTCGCGAGGCTGCTGTTCCCAAAGACGAATTACGGGTAACGGTGTTTGCGCTGGGGGATGCGGATTGCATTCTTTTGCAAAGCGGCGACTGTGCGGCGCTTGTGGATGCCGGCAACAGCGACGATGCGCAAACGATTATTTCCGCATTGCAAACGCGAGGTGTGAAGCGGCTGGATTTGGTGGCGGCAACACATTTTGATTCCGATCATATCGGCGGTATGGACGATGTGATACGCACGTTTGAAATCGGTACGTTTTTAACATCGCATATCGATGTACAATATCGGCCGAAGCATCCGGCGTATACAGATTTGAAGGCTGCCTTGGAAAGTAAGAGTATTCCCGTTACAGAAGCTCGGCTTTATGAGAACTACCGAATCGGTAGCGCCGTTATCACCGTTTTAAGTGAAACGAAAAGCGGAGCGGCAGCTGCGGATAACGAAAATTCCTTGGTGTGTCGCGTGTCACTGGGGGAGCGCTCAATTCTTTTGATGGGCGATGCCGACCGCCACGCCGAAAAACAGCTGCTGATGCGCCACAGCGATCTCAGCGCAGACGTGCTGAAGGTGGGGCATCACGGTAGCGTCGATGCCAGTTCGCTCTCTTTTTTAGAAGCGGTGTCACCGTCCTATGCCGTAATTACGTGCGGACGATTATCTACATCACATCCGCACGCCGAAACGATTGCTTCGTTGCAACGTGTAGGCTGCGAGGTGCTTCGCACCGATCTCCACGGTGAAATCGTGGTCGTTACCGATGGGGATTCCTTAACGGTAACAGGGAAAACGTTTTAAACCGCAGTTCACTGCGGTCAATATAGAAAGGATGGTCAATATGAAAAAAGTATTGTCTGTTTTGTCGGCTCTGGCGGCTCTGGCTGCCATTGCAGCGTCTGCCTATGCGCTGTATTGCAAATTCTTCAAAAAGACGCTGGTTGTCAGTGGCGAATTTGAAGAAGACGAGCCCATTGTGATGGAAGAAGAAGCCGCCGAAGAACCTGCGGAAGAATGATTCCTGAAACCTTATCTCGCACGGCTCTGCTGCTCGGCGAAACCGCCGTGCAGCAGCTTCGCTGTGCGCGCGTGGCAGTGTTTGGCATCGGCGGTGTCGGTGGCCATACGGCGGAAGCTTTGGCCCGAAGCGGTATCGGTGCCTTGGATTTGTTTGATAACGATACGGTATCGTTGTCGAATATCAATCGTCAAATTGTGGCTTTGCACAGCACGGTGGGGCGGTATAAAACAGAAGTGATGGCCGAAAGAATACGGGATATCTCTCCCGATACGCAAGTTACGGAGCATCGCTGTTTTTTCTTGCCCGAAAACGCCGATCGTTATGATTTTTCACAGTACGATTACGTGGTAGATGCGGTGGATACCGTGAGCGCTAAGATTGCCATTGGCGAAATATGCGTAGCTGCCGATGTGCCCGTTATCAGCTGCATGGGAACGGGAAATAAGCTGGACCCGTCCAAATTGGTGCTTACCGATCTTGCAAAGACGTCGGTTTGCCCTCTGGCGCGGGTGATGCGCCGTGAATTGCGCGCACGCGGAATAGAGCACTTAACGGTACTGTATTCCACAGAACCGCCGTGTAAGCGTGGTGGGGAAGAACCAAACGGGAAACCCGTGCCTGCCAGCGTGGCCTTTGTACCGTCGGTAGCAGGGCTGATGATCGCAGGCGAAGTGGTGCGAACGCTTGCCGCTGTAAAAGAATGAAAGCCGAGGACACAGTCCTCGGCTTTCTTGGTTTAGTTTAGCAATTGCAACCGCCGTCGGCTTTCGGGGGGAAGAATTCATCCACGGGGAAGCACATCTTCTTAAAGATGTCGCACGGGTTTTCCGTGTTGGGGCAGCACTCCTTGGAGGGCATACAGAAATCGTAGATCGGCATCAGCATCTGCACGTTTCGAATGAGCTGAACGATAGTAAAGATGCCCAGAGATACCAATACCAGTTTTTCGCAGCTGCTGTCCACAAAATTACCGCCGTACCGTTCGCAAACGCAGGCAGGAATGCACGAGGCAGCGCAATCACATTTGCAGCTGCATTCGCATTTTTCCACCAGCCGTGCCGACAAAATCACCGGCTCGGCAACTTGCACGCAGCAGCGAGGCATATTGCGCGTGGGCATTTCCTGACGATCACATTTTTCGGGCGAGAACTCGCTGGTGAATACCTTTACGTTCCCTTCGCTGCCGAACAAAATAACCTTCTTTTGGAAGATTGCTACGCCGCGCACCGTGCAGCAGCCCGTGCCGTGCCCGGAATAGACCTCCAGCGTAATGCCGAAGAAAAAGGTGATATCGCAAGAGTAGTAGCCGCGATTAAACGGTAGTGCCTCCACGTCGATGTAGGTGCTGATAACCTCTGCCTTTTTGGCGCGAATGCTCACCGCGTGGTCGATCACCATTTGATCGCGTTCGGTGAAGAACACTCGCAAATCCTCCAAACAATCCTTGTCGGAGCAGCTGTCGTATACGCGGCCGGCATCCACGCATACCGCTTCCTTGCAGTTGCCCGTCGGCATATACTTGTTATTTTCTGCCATAAAAATCCTCCTATGTCACGTGATAGAGAATGCCTCCGTCGAGGGGCCCTCACTGTCATTGTATGTCATAGGAGGATTTCTGTTACAGTTTTGTGAGTTTAGCAAACGTTGCCATAATTTTTTTGGTTCCCACCGATTCGAAAGCGATGGTGAGAAGCTGATCGCCACTCATCGGTACTACGCTTTGGATGCACCCGTTGCCGAACGTTTTGTGGTTCACAAGATCGCCTACCTTCCATTGAGGCGCCGAGGAAGCGCCCTTGGAGCCTGCTGCCGAGATACCGCCACCCAATCCGTGAGAGGCTGTATTTTGGCGTTTAACGGGCGTTTGCGGCACGGTCGCGCTGCTTTTTGATGCCGAATAGCTGCTTTGCCCGAAGGAACGGCTGTAGCCGCCGCCAAAGCTGCTGAACGACGAGGGGCGTTCTTGCTCGTGCGATTCAACGAGGGAGGCAGGGATCTCCTGCAAAAAGCGCGAGGGACGGTTGCGGTTGGTAGAACCGTACAGCATACGGTATTGCGCGCAGGTGATATACAGCTCCTGCTTGGCACGGGTGATAGCCACGTAGCATAACCGACGATCTTCTTCCAATTCCTCGGGGAGGTAGGCGCTTTCGCGGCCGGGGAACACATTTTCTTCAAAGCCCGGCAAGAACACCACGGGGAATTCCAGCCCCTTGGCGGCGTGCATCGTCATCAGCACCATAGCATCGGCATCGGCGTCGTAGTTGTCCACATCGGTAAGCAAGGCGTTTTCTTCCAAAAAGCCGGAAAGCTGCGGGAAGTCTTCTTCGCAGTTATCCTCGTAGTTGCGAATGGAGGAAGCCAATTCGTTTAGGTTGTTTACTCGGTCTTCCTCGGCGGGGCCCAGTGCTTTCCACATAGCCAGATATCCTGTCTTCTCCAGCATATTCATATACAGCAAATGCAGTGAAATATCTTCGTCTTCCATTTGCTCGCGCAGCTCGTTCATCATACGAATGAACTCTGAAATGCGCCCTGCGGCACGGCTTAAATCAGCGTATTCATCGGCGTGAGCAAGCACCTCGTACAAGGAAAAGCCGCGCTCCTCGGCAATAGCGGCCGCCTTGTCCAGCGTGGTATCACCGATGCCTCGCTTGGGCTCGTTGATGATGCGGCGCAAGCTGACGCTGTCGGCAGGGTTGTTGAGCACGCGCAAATAGGCAATGGCATCGCGAACTTCCTTGGTATCGTTAAAACGATGGCCACCCAAAATACGGTAGGGAATACCGCTTTTCACAAGAGAACGCTCGATGGCGTTGGATTGGGCATTCGCACGGTACAACACAGCCATATCGCGATATTTACGCCCCTCCGCCACTTTATCCAGCACTGTGCGCGCGATAAAGCGCCCTTCTTCGTCTTCACTTTCCAGTGTGTGGAACTGAATGCGCTCGCCCTTGCCGTTTTGCGTCCACAGCGTTTTTGCTTTGCGGTTCACGTTTTTGGCGATCACATGATTAGCGGCGTCCAGAATGTTTTGAGTGGAACGATAGTTTTGCTCCAATCGGATAACCGTGCAAGGAGAAAATTGCGTTTCAAAATTCAAAATATTCTCAATGGTTGCACCGCGGAATTTGTAAATACTTTGATCATCGTCGCCCACAACGCACAAATTGCGACTCTTCTTTGCCAATAAACTAACAAAACGATACTGCGCTTGGTTGGTATCTTGGTATTCGTCGATCATCAAATAACGGAAACGGTTTTGGTATTTTTCCAATACAGAGGGTTCGTTTTCAAACAGCTCCACCGTGCGGAATAAGAGATCGTCAAAATCCATAGCGTCCGCTTCTTTTAAGCGGCGCTGATACATTGTGTAGCATTCAGCGATTTTCTTCAATCGGAAATCGTTGCCTGCTTGCACGGCAAACTCTTCCGCCGAAAGCAAACGATCTTTGGCGCGGCTGATTTCGTGAAGAACCGTTTTAACGGATAGCATACTTTCGCCAACGTTAAGCGCATTCATACATTCCTTCATAAGGCGGCGGCTGTCATCGGTGTCGTAGATAGTGAAATGTGAGGAATACCCCAAGGCGGCGCCGTCTTGCCTTAAAATACGGGCGCAAAACGAATGAAAGGTGCCGGCCATAACCTGACGCCCGTCTTCACCAAGCATCGCCTCTAAACGATCCTTGAGTTCTCCGGCCGCTTTGTTGGTAAAGGTGATGGCTAAAATACGCCACGCAGGGCAGGGGTCAACGCCGATCAACGCGTCAATGCGCGTGTCGGCAGGAATTTCACCATTTAAACATTTTTGAAGGGTATCAATAGCGGATTCGGATACAAAAGGAGGAAGTTCCTTGCTGTGATACGCATTACCGAATCGCACCAGATTGGCGATACGGTTTACAAGCACGGTGGTTTTTCCGCTACCGGCACCTGCAAGAATCAGCACGGGGCCTTCGGTGCAAAATACCGCCTCCCGTTGCGGAGCGTTCATTTTACAAAACACTTGTTCCAACACGCGTTTGCGAAGCGACAGATACAAGGCAGAATCCATAAAAACACATCCTTCAAAAAATAAGGGTGGGGAGAATCCCCACCCTTAAAACAACATCGTTAACCGAACAAGGTAAGCAGCACACCTGCGGCCACAGCCGAACCGATAACACCGGCCACGTTCGGGCCCATTGCGTGCATCAGCAGGAAGTTGCTCGGGTTTTCTGCTTGGCCAACCTTTTGTGCCACGCGAGCGGCCATCGGCACTGCGGAAACACCGGCCGAGCCGATCAGCGGATTCACTTTGCCGCCGGTGAGAACGTACATCAGCTTACCAAGCAATACGCCGCCGGCCGTGCCCATCGAGAAGGCAATAAGACCTAAGCAGATGATAAGCAACGTTTTCGCGTTGAGGAAGGTATTGGCATTGGCGGTGGCGCCGACGGTGACACCAAGCATAATGGTGATAATGTTCATCAATTCGTTTTGGGCGGTCTTGGTTAAACGTTCCACCACGCCGCTTTCGCGGAAGAGGTTACCGAGCATCAGCATACCGATCAGCGGAGCAGCGCTGGGCAGAAGCAGCACGCAAATGAGCGTAACGAAAATGGGGAACATAATCTTTTCCGTTTTGGAAACGGTGCGCAGCTGCGTCATTACCACGGAGCGCTCTTTCTTGGTGGTCAGCGCACGCATAATGGGCGGCTGAATGATCGGCACCAGAGCCATATACGAATAGGCAGCCACGGCAATGGCACCCAGCAATTCGGGCGCCAGCTTCGAGGTTAGGTAAATAGCGGTGGGGCCATCGGCACCGCCGATGATAGCAATGGACGCCGCTTGTGTTTCGCTGAAGTTGATGCCCCATGCTTCGGCAAAGGGGAGAAGCCCCAGTGCACGGGCCCCAAAGAAGGTGACGAAGATACCAAGCTGTGCGGCGGCGCCGAGCAAAAAGCTCTTGGGATTGGAGAGCAGCGGGCCGAAATCCGTCATACAGCCGATACCGAGGAAAATCAACGGGGGATAGATACCGAATTTGACACCTTGGGACAGGGA
>JAZQTE010000242.1:0-4599 GCA_045630505.1 Acutalibacteraceae bacterium
GACCGCTTGGCCTCCGACTTGTATGTGGCGGGTGTTGTTGGCGGTCAGGTAACGCTGGGCGAGGGCACCTATGCAGAAGACGTTGGCGGTAAGCAGGTGGTTGTCACCGTAACGCCTGACGAAGGCTATATCCTTGACCCGAGCAGCTTGGTTTACGTGACGGTTGACGGCACGACTAAGAAGATTTTGAACAAAGCCGAAACGGCGTTTGGTGCCGGTAGCGGTGAGCAGTTTGCGTTTACCGTACCCGCAGAGGATACGGTATCCATCACGGCCGAGTTTATTAGCACGGAAACTGTTTCGATGGCGATGGATACGCTTGGTACGTCGCTGTACTACGAATCGGCCGATCCCACGGGTGTGAGATTCCTGAACCGCTTGTATATCGAAGGCTTGGATATCAGCGGTGATGTGCTCACGGTTCGTTATAACGGCCAAACGCGCACGATTACCGAGTTTGGCTCGCTTCTGAAACGCACGGAGAACGAAGCCGGGTTGACACTGGAAACGGTGAATGCCAACCTGACGAGCACGGGTGCGGCACGGATGTGGAAATCGGTTGCCTATGCCGCCGGCGGGAATATGAAGCTGGTGGATTACACGCAAAGCTATCTGGATTTCACCGTGGTTATGAAGAAGGGCGCTACCTTGGCGCAGGATGCGTTTGAACAGCGCTCGTATACGGTGTGCGGCTATGTGACGTTGGATGACGGCACGGTGCTGTATACCGAGGCGATGACCGACAGCGTAGCTTCGGCCATGAGCCGTTACTTGGGCTAAAACCCACATAAAAAACCCCTCCGCTTTAAAGGGGCGGGGTTTTAGCTTGTGATTATGAAAGCGTTACACAAACGGGATAGTGGTCAGAAAGAAACACACCGTCCTGCTCGTCGGTCCATTTGGTAACGGTATAGGGGCTCGCTGCCGTTTTGGCATCTGTGTAAATATAATCGATTTGCGGGCCGTTTTCCTTCTTGCCGAAATTGTGAAAGGTGGTGCCGATATCCTTGGTGATATTGATAAGCGGGAAATCAGCAAAAGAATCGCAATATGCAATGGTTTCGCTTTCGGGTTGTGCGTTGAAATCGCCCAAGATAAACACGGGTGCGGCACATTTCTTTTGATCCTCACTCACACGTGCCAATACCTGTTGAATGCCCAAAATACGGGCTTTGTCGCTGATATGATCCAGATGATTGTTATACACCCAAAACGGCTTTTCTTCGCCTTTAAAGCGCAAGAATAACGCTTGCGTTACGCGAGGGCACTTGCTTTGTTCTTCAAAACGCGAAGCAGGAATATACGGCGTAGGAGAGAGCCAAAAGGCGTCAAAGCCAAGCACCTCCACGGTGTCGCGGCGAACAGCGGTAAGCAGTCCCTCGCCGTCGTAATGCTTTTGGCGGCCGTTGTAGATAATTTGATATGCAGGCAAATGCTGCTCGAGGAATACCGCCGTTTTTTCAATGACCTCTTGAAAGCATACCACGTCGGGCTGCTCTTCGTCGAGCTTATTCAGAATAGCACCCAGACGATGCGGCAGACTGTTGATACCGTCGTCTACCCACGGGCAGCGAATATTAAATGATACGATTTTACGGGCTGACATACAAACCCCTCCTTCAAATTTATGGTAACACAAACCGCCGCACCTTGCAAGATGCGGCGGCATTTTTTTAATATTTTACAGATACCACAGTTCCTCGCGGCTGGTGGAAACGGCGGTGGCACCGCAGCGTAATGCTTCGGTGACCTCTGCCTTGGTTTCGATCAAGCCACCGGCGATCACGGGAACGCGCCCACCGGCAAAACGCTCAATGGCTTTACCGATGACACCGGGGATCACTTCGATATAATCGGGCATCGTATTGGCAACCATATTATTCACACCGGACAGACTTTGCGTATCCAACAAAAAGAAGCGCTGCACCGTGAGCAGCCCCGATTCGCGGGCATAACGAATCAATTGCCCACGGGTGCTGATCAGACCGTCGGCGCCGCAGGAGGCCAAATATTGCACACCTGTGTGATCTTTTCCCAGACCTTCGGCGAGATCGATATGGATGAACAGACGTTTTCCTGCTGCGTGCGTTTCTTCAATGCGGCTTTGAATGCTGGGCAGACTGATATTTTGGTAGAACAATACCTCGGGCGGAGCGCTTAAGGCGCGACGAAAGGTATCCTCGCTGGAAACGGCTGCGATGATCGGGCTTCGCTCAAGATGATCGCGGAGTGCGGATTTCTCCATAGCGAACGACCTCCTTGTATCACAAAAAATAAAACGGAGATACAAAAACCCCTTGGTGGTGTTTTTGTTTCTCCGTCATCTCCAACCTTATTTTACACACAAGTTTGGAAAAAGTCAACCCTAAATCGTGAATTCTGCGTTATCATACGATACCAAGAAACCATATTTTTCGGCATCGCGGCACAACTCGCTGTGTGTGCCCACGCAATTGTGGGTGAAATGGTTCACGTATTGTACGGTTCGCTCGTTTAAGCAACCAATTGTTGCCAAACGGTCGCGAACTTCGGCGCAGGTGCCAAGACGCATATGCCCATCGGTAAAGCCTTCGGGAAAATTACCACCCGTGCAATCCAGCGTGATCAAGCTGTATTGCGGTTTATTTTCTTGCATCCACGCCCAAACGTCTTCAAAAAAGATTCCCGTATCGTGCGCATACAAAACGGTGGACTTGCCGTCACTGATTTGGTAAAACACCGAACCCTTCGGCCCGTGATTGGCAGGGAAGGCCACGATGGTGTAGTTATCAACGGTGAACGGAACGAAAGGGGTGATCTCGCACAGCGCTACGCGCCCTTCGTTGATGGCGGTCTTTGCTGTGCTTTGACGAAAGGGCTCCAGCGTTTCAGGCGTGCCGTAAAACGTGAAGGGAAGCTCGTTCTCGGGGTGAGAAAATCCCTTTTGCAGCATCGCAGCCTCTTGGGGATAGAGGTGGTCTTGGTGGTTATGCGTGATAAGGCAGTGCTTCACCTTGGTGAGATCGCAGTGGCCTTGTAACGCACGCGATGCCGTTTCGGCAGGGAAATCAATGAGGAGAGCATCGTCTATAAGGGCTTGCGAACGGCCGCGGATACTGCGACCACCTTCGGCACGCGCCGCTTTGCAACGCTCGCAGGCGCAAAACGGGCCGGGTAACGCTTCGGCTGCAGCCGTACCCAAAAACTTGAATTTCATAGTAATTCCTCCTTAATCGTTGTGAATGGAGTTGCCATCGAATACAAAATAACCATCGCCGCCGCCGGGGGTGCCGCCTTGCTCCAGCCATTCGGCCATTTGTCGGCGCAGCGTGGTGTTGCGCGGCAGAACCGAGGCATCACCTTCATACGGCCTATCGAACACCCACCAATATTTTTGCTCGGGTACTTCAAAGCTTTTTACCAATTTAAAATCGCTCATAAAGCGCACAATATTGGAGGTGGGGGACATAAATTCACGGTTGCGTTCGTACAGCATCCACGACGTGCAATAGAATACGCAGGGCTTGTCTTTGAAATCGTCTTTGAAAAAGTTGTAGGCGCGGCGGTAGCTGTCCATACACAGCTCCTGCGTAAGCGGGCCGATGCCGGGAATGTGAATGAAATATACAAGTTCCTCCGGTTGTACGGTATGTCCGCCAACGGTAATGGCACGGTCTTCGTTGGGGCGTTGATAAATTTCGTATTGTAACCGCCCCAAGGCGAATAATCGAAGTTTAAAAAACAGAGGATACCAATAGGTGATCTTGCTTAAACCCCATTCACCGAACCAGCGATTTGTTTCGCCGATCTTGCAGGAGAGATCTTTCAAAAAATCGGTATACATAGCCGCATCATATCCACGTGCGCAGTATTCTTCTTTCATACGCTTCGCAGCACACGCTACCAATAAAAAATGAACCGTATAGTGAGAAAGCTGCAACGCATCCGCCGCAGGATACAGCAAGGCTGTAACGGGTTCGTCGGCAAAATCGTTTTCGTAATAACAAGCGACCGCTTCTTCGAGCAGCGTGGGATAAGTGCTGTTTACGCGCTTAAAAGCATCGGCGAAAGCCGCAAGCCCTTCGCTTGGTACCGACAGGGTATTAAGCAGCGAATCAAAGTGCGTTTTCATCTTTTTCACCTCGCTCTTATTATATAATTTTACATTTAAAAGTCAAGAGTTACTGCGTTTTTTGGGCATACTATGGCGGGGTGAATAGCGTGGAATTGATTACTCTGCAAAACGTTTGTAAACAGTACCATACAGCGGCAGGTGTGGTGCGCGCACTGGATAACGTAACGCTCACCGTGGGGCGCGGTGAATTCACGGCGGTACTCGGGCGTTCGGGTTCGGGAAAATCCACGCTGATGAATATTCTCGGCTGCTTGGACGCACCGCAAAGCGGCCGTTATTTTTTGAATGGCTGCGATATGTCACGCTGCGGAGAACGAAAACGCGCACAGGTGCGCGGTAAACAGATCGGTTTTGTGTTTCAAGGCTTTCATTTGATCCCGTCGCTTACGGCACTGGAAAACGTGGAGCTGCCGCTCATCTATCGCGGCTTTTCCAAAGAGGAGCGCCGCCACCGCGCGTTGACGGCTTTGGAACGCGTGGGATTA
>JAZQTE010000243.1:0-2206 GCA_045630505.1 Acutalibacteraceae bacterium
GCGTTTCGCACCACAGATCCACAATTTCGACAATACCGCTGTCAGGAAGCTCCTGCGTCAGCGTAACCGTCACCGTATCCGTTTTCACAAAAGCTAAGCGGCGCGGCTCCACACGGCAAGCCTCGGTTTTGAGAGGGTAGCCCGTGTGGAACGCATCGGTGATCA
Organism: Acutalibacteraceae bacterium; assembly: GCA_045630505.1. Taxonomy (GTDB): domain Bacteria; phylum Bacillota; class Clostridia; order Oscillospirales; family Acutalibacteraceae; genus RGIG3009. Next base: position 166 of record JAZQTE010000243.1, read on the forward strand.
CGGTGCAGGAGCGCGTACCGTAGCACTGTGCCGTCACGTTAAGCTTCACTGCCACCGATAACAATCGGTTTTGACCTGCAGGATCTTGTACCACACGCATATCGCACTGCGTAACGGTTGCGGTATATTCGCACGGGGTATCCTCTGCGAGCTGTGCCATATCCAAAATCTGGCTAAAAGGAATCCGATCGGTATGGCGGCAAAGCTCCCCGTTTTCTCCGTCAACCACGCACACCGCTTCCAACAGCACGTCACCCTTAACAATGGCCTTCCCTGCCAGTTGTCTACATTCCGTTACCACCGCCGCAGCATCACATCTTGTCAGCGCCTGCACCTCGCGCTCACCAAGCTCCAGCACCTCGTTGATGCTTACCGTTTTTTCGCAATTTTCGAGCGGTACCGAGCCCTCAACGATGCGCACCTTGGTATACAACCCGACACATTCGGCTTCGGTCACAACGTCGGTATTTCCTTCGCTGATAACGCACAGATGCACACCGAACGCTCCGTGAACATCCACGCGGCGCGGACCGGTGGCGCGGCAATTCACATAATTAGCACGGGCCGACAACCGCACCGCATCGCTGCTTTTCAGGTTCTTCACGGTAAATGCCGAACTAAATGGCTGCGAATACTCATACGACCGCACGCAACGGCGGTCTTCATCCACGTATAACAGCTGCAGATACACCGTACCGTCGGCAATTACGCGGTCGCCACTGATTTGATGCGATTGTACCATCGGTTTCATGCGGCATTTGAGGATCGCAGCGATATCCGGCAAATAGTCCGGCAGCATAAAATCACAATCGACAGGCCGCTCGTCCACGTCATCGAACAAGATCTCCACCGTTCCAACTCGCCCGTTTGCTACTTTCAGTTCCATTCCACTCTCTCCTTTTTACGGCTTTATCTACCACACGTATATGCACGCCGCACGCCAAATATTCCCCAAACAAAACACACCTATGGAAAGCTCCATAGGTGTGTTTTGTTATACGGCTTCGTTTTGTTTTTTTATACGGAAGAAACGCCGCAGAATTCCTCCCATCCACTTCGGGCTTTTCACAACAACGATCTGCATAAAGAGCGCCTCCTATGTAGTTATTAGCACCGCCAAAGAGCGATGCCCGTGAGCACCAGCGCGGCTGCCGCCAACACAAGAATAAACCGCGTGGGAAACAACAGTGCCGCCAGCATACCTGCGCCGAACGCCGCATAATATCCACCTCTGCAACAAGCTCGCCGTTTCACACGCTTCATCCTTTCTGCGTTTACCGCCTCTGTATTACCATCATATTCGCCACCGCTAAAAAGGTGAAAAAAGAACACGCTCGAATTTTCACTCAAGCGTGTTCTTGGTTTTATTTGTTTTCCCACGGTTTTCGTTGCTCTGCCTGCGCGTACATTGTGCAGTAGCTTTCGTAGCGTGACGGGGCGATCTCTCCTGCTTCTACCGCCGCTTTCACGGCACAATCGGGTTCGTGAATATGGGCACAACCCGTGAAGCGACATTTGCCGAACAACGGCCGAAATTCGCGAAAGCAATCCTCCAGCCGCTCTTTATCAATAGGATGAATCCTTTCCATATCCAGCGCCGAAAAGCCTGCCGTATCGGCCAAATAGCCACCCTCGGGCAGTTTAAACAACTCTGCCGACCGCGTGGTATGGCGGCCACGCCCCAGCTTTTGGCTGATCTCTCCCGTTGCCCGTTGCCAATCTGGCTCGATCGCATTGAGAAGGCTGGATTTTCCCACACCGGAATTTCCGGCAAATACGGTGATCTTCCCTTGCAGTCGCTCTCGGAGCGGTGCGGCGGTTTGCGGTTCGGTTACCGTAACAGTATATACATCGATACCCGCTTTGCGGTAGATTTCTTCACACGCCGCCGTATCTTGCAGATCGGACTTGGTGATCACCAGCAGCGGTTCAATATCGTTTTCTTCCGCAATAGCAATCAGCTTGTCCAAAAGCAGCGGATGCGGCGCAGGCTCTGCCACCGAGGCAAAGTCGGAGGCCAAGCGGTCTTAGGAAGACAAGT
>JAZQTE010000244.1:0-7863 GCA_045630505.1 Acutalibacteraceae bacterium
ATCGCCGGCCATCACGGGCATCTGCGGGCCGATATGCATACCGCTGGTGGTGTCGTAGCCGCCGTTAATGGCGATCAGCAGCAGCTTGGCCAGATTACAACGGGCGCCGAAGAACTGCATCTGCTTACCGAGTGTCATTGCCGATACGCAGCAGGCAATAGCGTAATCATCGCCGTGCAGAGGACGCATCACGTCGTCATTCTCATACTGAATAGAATCGGTATCCGCCGAAACCTTGGCGCAGAAGCGCTTAAAGCCTTCGGGAAGTGCCGCCGCCCACAATACCGTCAGGTTCGGTTCGGGGGAGGAACCCAGCGTATACAGCGTGTTCAGCACGCGGAAACTGGTTTTGGTAACCAGTGTGCGGCCGTCTTCGCCCATACCGCCCACCGCTTCGGTGATCCACATCGGATCGCCGCCGAACAGCTCGTTGTATTCGGCGGTGCGCAGGTGACGAGCCAGACGCAGCTTCATCACAAAATGATCCATCAGCTCCTGCGCTTCGCTTTCGGTGAGCACGCCGTTTTGGATATCACGTTCAAAGTAAATATCAAAGAAGGTGCTCACACGGCCAAGCGACATAGCGGCGCCGTTTTGCTCTTTAATGGCGGCAAGATAACCGAAATACGTCCACTGAACGGCCTCTTTGGCGTTAGAGGCAGGCTCGCTGATATCGTAGCCGTATTGCTCGGCCATTTCCTTGATCAGCCCTAAGAAGCGGATCTGCTGGAACAGCTCTTCCGCCAAACGGATGTGCTCTTGATCAAAGGTGCCCTGCTCCAAAGCAGCCTTATCCTTTTGCTTTTCTTCAATCAAACGGTCGATGCCGTAGAGTGCCACACGACGATAGTCGCCGATAATGCGGCCACGGCCGTATGCATCGGGCAAGCCGGTGATAACGTGGCATTTGCGAGCGGCGCGCATTTCGTCGGTATACGCACGGAATACGCCGTCGTTATGCGTGGTGCGAAAACGGAAGCCGTCTTCCACCTTGTTATCCAAGCGATATCCGTAGGCGGCACAAGCCTGACGAGCCATACGAATGCCGCCAAACGGGTTTACACCGCGTTTGAGGGGGCTATCGGTCTGCAAACCGACGATAAGCTCTTTTTCTTTGTCTACGTAACCGGGGGCATAGCTCGTGAGCGAGGACACGGTTTCGGTATCCACATCCAACACGCCACCGCGTGCGCGCTCCTGCGCAAACAGCTCCTGCACCTGATCCATCAGGTCGGTCGTGCGTGCCGTAGCACCTGCCAAAAAGCTGTCATCTCCCGTGTATTCCTTGTAGTTGCGCTGGATAAAATCACGCACGTTGATCGTATCCTGCCACGCACCTTCTACAAAGCCTTTCCAATTTTCGTGTTTCATATCTCCCAATCTCCTTATCGAATCGAAACAAAAAGGGCAAACCCAGCTCTAATGAACTGAATTTGCCCAGACGGTCGGCTAAATGCATTTTACATTCCCTTGCAGTGCTCTGCAAATCCGTCAGTCATGTAAAAGCTGTGAATTGATTATACAATATCTTGGGTTGTTTGTCAACCCAAAACACAAGATATTGTGAAAATTATTTGCGCTTGGAAAGCGTGGTGATAATGCTCATCGTACCGCCGTAGGCCAGCCAGCAGAACAGCAGCACATAGCCCCACGGAATGGCACTCATCGCCGTATGCATCGCATCGGCACCGCCGATGCAGGAGGAGATGAGCATAGTCAGCAGCATAAATACGGCAGTCATTGCCAGACCGAACACACCGCCAATGACGATGAGGAACAGAAGGAACGTACGCAGGCTGGCCTCACGCATACCCGAATAGGTGTGCATTTCATCTTTGGTAAGGCGCTGCAGCTGCGCTTTTTTAGCGGCAACAGATACGCACAAGCTTAATTCCTGCGGCGTATATTCAAAGTCCGGTTCATACAGCAGCACCGAATATTCCGTGTGGTGGAACAGCCGCTGTCCCACGGAATTAAACAAGCACGAGTAGATATCGCCGGCTTCCTCGTCGGGATTGAGCAGCGCCGTACCGCACAGGAATTGCACCGTCAGTTCGCGGTCGATCACCGTTTCAATGCAGTGGATGCGGCTCACCATACGGGCCTTCGGCCCCAAAATATAGGTAGATTCGTAAGAATCCTCCAGATGCACGCCCGTGAGCGCGCCTTCTTTTACAAAGTTCGGATATTTGCCCGTAAAGCCCAGTGCTTCCATATGCGATTGAATGGCCTCGCGAGTGGAAAGCAAAATGGGGGTGGGGCAGCATTCGGAGGCTTTATCGGGATACCCGACCTGCGATGCGCAGATCTGATCGAACACCTCACGCCACAGCGGCTCCACGTTTTGGTCGCACAAACGGGTGATGATCTTTTGCACCAAGCCGGTGTATTCGGTGCTGTTCGGCTCTTTTTTGCCAAGCTCGTCAAACAGCGGCACCAATACCTCGCAACGGTGCTTGGTGGCAAGCGCTTTCAGCGTGGGGAAGGTGAAGGGGAAATCATCGGGCAGCTCGTCCCAGTCGTCCAGTGCGGCGATTTCCGTCAGCAACGGGAGCATGGACAGCTCCTCATCGTTGCAATGGTCGCCCGGCAAATACGCTTTCGCTACAATGCCCGAAGCGGCGGTGATCAGGAAATTCCACGGATGATCCCACAAGCAAATGCTGTTGATGGCGTTAAACACTTCCGTTACGGCGTCGGCCGTTTCAAAGGTGAAGCGGTAGCCGCGGTAATCGTCGATCATCGCGTCAAACACTTCGCCGCTTAAGCAATACCGATCGTCGTCCTTCGTCAGCGTAAATTCAATGGCGCCGAACAGTTCTTCTTCTCCGCCCTCGGGAATGCCCTCTACGCCGCGCAGAAACAAACGGCGACGATAGGCCTCGGTGCCGTCCACGTTGATTTCGAGATCGTTACCGTGGCGTGTTACCGACGGCCAATTCGTCCCCTGCGCCAGCTTCCATAAAGCGGCTCTGGCATCCGTGGGCAGCGCATCGGCAATAGCGTAAAAGCGTTGCTTCTCGTTGTCCAAAAGCGTGTAAAGCTGCTCCTCGCACGCCTTCATAAACGAAAATACGTCTTGATTGCTCACCGTTTCCGCAAACTGTGCGGCAATCTCGTCGGGCAGGCTTGCCAGCGCCTTCTTATATTTTTTCACAAGCCACGTGCGCATTTGCCGCTGCTTGTATTCGGAAGCCTCTTCGGGATGAGGTTCAAATAAAGCTTGTACGTGGTGGTACACGTTCGTCACTCGCCGAAGATACCGTTTCTCAATAGCGGTAACCTCCATCAATATACGCCTCCCAATGCATCCAATAGGATGTAGAAATTTTCGTCGGAATATTCAATCTCGGCCGAAAAGGCCCGAGCAAGATCGCATTGTTCTTCAAAGGAAAACACGCCGTTTTTCGTCCACAGAACGGCGCCCAGTGCATACAGCACCACATAACCGAGCACCGCAAAGAGGGTGCGTACCGCCGCTTGCTCAAGCGTCGCGGCGTTTGCCACGTGTCGATAAATAAGATACGCAAGCCACTGTTCATACTCTGTTTGTCGCTGTTGCATATGCGTATCAAAGCCGTGAATATCAGCCGTGCTCCACGTATCACGCAGCAGCGCCAGCCGTTCGCCCCACGCCTCGTCCAGCCGTTCCAGCGATAACAGCACGGCAGCCCATTCGGCGGGAGTAGCCGTAGGAAAGGCGGCGCCGCACAAATTAAGCAGGCGCGATATGCGTTCGCTCACCGTTAGCGTTCGCTCCCGCAAAGCAGCCAGCAGCGAATCGCGCAGTATCAGTATTTCGTCGTCATCGGAAAGAGGGCCGTTTGCCTGCAAGGAAAACGGTTCGCTTTGCCCCAAAACAAGGCGTGCCGCTGCTTCACAGCAAAGTCCTAAACCGCTTTCCGTGCGGTCGGGCAGCTCGTTGTGAAAGCGCGGATGCTCGCGGCAAATATCGCACAGCACCTCTTGGCCGAAGGCCAGCTGAAACTCGCACAATTGCTCGCCGTTTAAAAAAGGACACCGCAAGCGATCGTCGATGACAAAATGCGTAACGCCGTCCTCGGCTGCGGTGTGTGCGGCAATGCGCTGCTGCCAAGCGGTAGGCAAGGCCGCAAACCGCTGCACGGTATCGGCATCAATATCGATCTCCCAACCGATACAGCAATTATGCCGGCATTCACCGCCGATACAGCGAAACTCGGTATAATATTTCGGAAACACTTCCGTCACGTCCGTCACCTCGCTGTACACGATTAGAATTAGTATAACACACCTTGTCGAAAAATGGAAGAGGTTTACAAAACTTTTCGTAAATCGAAACGGGTGTGGCGTATATTTTCTCGGCAGGCCGTAATACTACCCGCGGAGGGATGACGATGCCGGAAAGAAAAGGTCGCTATACCATTGGTCTGTCGGGGCGTCCGCGTGTGCTCGGTTATGCTTCGGCGGTAGGAAAGAAAGAAGGAGAAGGTCCGCTGGGCAGTGGATTCGACGTGGTGTTCCAAGATGGCCGCTTGGGCGAGAAAACGTGGGAAAAGGCCGAAAGCCGCCTGCAAAAGGAAGCGTTCACCAGAGCCCTTGACAAAGCAGGGTATTCACCGTCGCAGATCGACGTACTGTTCACGGGAGATCTGCTCAACCAAAACATCGCGTCCACGTTCGGTATGCGGGAAAGTAACGTACCGCTGCTGAATCAATTCGGCGCTTGCTCCACTATGGCACAAACGCTGTGTATGGCCGCCGTATTTGTCGACAGCGGTGCCGCCGACGTTGCCGCTGCCGTTACGTCGTCGCATTTTTGCACCGCCGAGCGTCAATTCCGATTTCCGCTGGAATACGGTGGCCAGCGCACACCCACCGCACAGTGGACGGCCACCGCTGCAGGCTGCGTGCTGGTGGGAATGGGGAACGGCGTGCATATTGACGAGGTGTGCATCGGACGCATCGTGGATATGGGTATTGTGGATATGAACAATATGGGAGCCGCTATGGCTCCTGCTGCGGCCGACACGCTGGTAAATTTTCTGCGTGATACGGACACAGCACCGAGCGATTACGATTTCATTGCCACGGGTGATTTGGGCGCCGAAGGCAGCGCTCTGCTCCGCACGCTCTTGTTACAAGACGGCTACGAGCTGGGCAGCAATTATTTCGATTGCGGTATGCTGCTGTACGACCGAAAAAAGCAAGACGCACACGCAGGCGCTTCGGGCTGCGGATGCTCGGCCTCGGTGCTTTGCTCGTATATTCTGGGGAATATGGAACGCGGCGTGTGGAAAAACGGGTTGTTTATGGCCACGGGCGCCATGATGTCGCCCACCTCCTCCCAGCAGGGAGAAAGCATTCCCGGTATTGCCCATCTCGTTCATTTAAAAACCCCGTAAAAGACCCGCCTTGCCAACGTGCAAGGCGGCTCTTTTACAATACGTTATACCAAGCGGGCTTTTCCTCGTCCCACAGCCGTTCCAGCAGCAAACGGCAACGCCGCACCTCGGCAACGAAATCCCGCGGCTCTCCGTACGTGAGCAGCAGCGTCAGCCCCTGAATGCTCTTTTCTGCCTCCGTTAACGCCTCATGCGGCAAAATGAGGGAAAGAGGCTTTCGTCGTGCGTCAAACACCGCTGCCAGCCTTTCGGCATCGTGCTGTGCGGAAGCAATGTCGCCGCTTTTCCAATGCTCTTCGGCTTCTTGTGCAAAAGACACCATCTCTTTAAAAAGACGGCTCGCTGAGGTGTACGAAACCGTGCATCCTACTGTCACGATAAGCAGCAACACCACCGCTGCGATCACGCGCTTCACAGCGCTCCCTCCCGTCGTACGATGTATACGCGCCGATTTTTATCCGCCGTCATCAGCAGCACGCTGTCGAGTGTACACCCGCGTTTTTTCAGCTTGTCCATCACCCATTCCTCCGAAATGCCGCATAACGCCAAGCCCCACGCCACCGTTTTACCGTCACTCACCACGGGCACGGGTGCGCCGTTGTCGGAAAGCGTGATCTCCATATCCCCTGCGGTGAGCGGTTGGGCTTGCGGTGTGGGAAGTACGCTGATCTTACCGTTTGTTTCGGCAATCGCGTATTGCACGTCGCGAATATCGAAAACGCCTTGCTGACGCAGCGTTTCGGCTAAGTCGTCCACCGTCATCCGCAGCTGTGTCAGCGCTTTTTGTTGCAATACGCCGTTGTTGATGATCACAATGGGATTACCGCTCACCAGCTTTGAGAGCCAATGCCATTTCATCATCAGCGCCGATAAAATCAGCTCAAGCGCCGTCAGCACCGCGATCGGTACCAGCCCACTCAGCAACGGTATACCCGTGTCCTGCATCGGCACCGAAGCGAGGTCGGCAATCAGCAGCGTTACCACCAGCTCGGCAGGCTGCAGCTCGCCCAGCTGACGTTTTCCTGCCAAACGCAGCGCTGCCATGATCATTATGTAAATGATCACGGTGCGTAAGGTTACGATCATCACGTGGCCTCGCCTCCTTCAAGGTTAGTATGCGCGTGTGTTCCGTGGATATTCCGCCCCGTGTGGGAAATGCTGAAAGCAGAGGATGTGATGCTATGAAAACGGACACGCCACTTTCGGATTCACTGGCCGATACGCTGTCGCTGCTTCGCCGTGAATTTCATAAAAGTGCCGATCTCGTTATCCGCGAGGTGCGCATCGCCGGTTATGCGGCAGCCCTTGTCAGTGTGGAGGGTATGGTGGACCGTCACACGATGGCCGACGCTGTTATTTTACCGCTGCTTCGCTTGCCGCCGACCTACGACACACCCGCCGCGCTGTTGCAGGATATTCGCACCAACGTATTGGGCTTTGTGGATTTGCTCACCGCCGATACGCTGGAAGCGTTTACGGAGCTTATTATGTCAGGCTTTGCGGCGGTACTCATCGACGGCGTTTCCACCGCTTTGCTCGGTGGTCTGCAGGCGTTTATGATACGCGGCATCTCCGAACCGTCCACGGAGGTCACCGTGCGTGGCTCGCGCGAAGGCTTCACCGAAGCGGTGCGAGTGAATATGTCTATGATCCGCCGTCGCTTAAAAACGCCTCTGCTAACGTTCGAAATGCTGTCGGCAGGCACCAACAGCCGCACGGCGGTGTGCCTTTGCTACTTGAGCGACCGTGTTTCAAGCCGTCTTTTGCGTGCGGTACGCCGCCGCATTCAGCGTTGCCCACTTGAAACGGTGTTGGATTCAGGATACCTGCAGCCCTTTTTGGAAGGCCGTGGGCGCACCGTCTTCACCGGCGTTTCCGTCACCGAACGCCCCGATACGCTGTGCGGCAAAATTACCGAGGGGCGCATCGGCGTGCTGGTGGACGGCACCCCCTTTGCTTTGGTGGTTCCGTTTCTGTTCACCGAGCATTTTCAAACGATGGACGATTACACCCAACAACCGCTGTATGCCAGCTTTATTCGCCTTATCAAATACGTGGCGTTTGTTGTGAGCCTCTTGCTGCCGGGTATCTACGTGGCCGTTGGCACACATCACGCCGAAATGCTGCCGTCGGTGCTGCTGCTTTCCTTCATCAACTCCGCACGCTCCACCCCTTTTTCACTCACCGCCGAGGCCTTGCTCATTCATTTTGTGTTTGAAATTATGCGCGAAGCAGGCCTGCGTTTTCCCAAATCCGTGGGACACGCCGTCAGCATCGTGGGGGCCCTCGTTATTGGCGAATCAGCGGTACGGGCAGGGCTTGTCAGTGCGCCGATGGTGATCGTCGTGGCACTCACCTCCATCAGCGCGTTCGTTATTCCAAGCCTATACGGCACCGTGGCCACGCTTCGCTTCGTGTTCATTGTGCTGGGCGGCAGCTTCGGTCTGTACGGCGTTTTGCTCGGCACGCTTCTCCTGCT
>JAZQTE010000245.1:0-2169 GCA_045630505.1 Acutalibacteraceae bacterium
GGCTAAGGTGGGCGATTTCACGGCCACCTGCACCGTGATTGTAGAAAGCCCGCTTGCTGCCAATCTGCTTGTAAACGGCGATCTGCAGGCAGAAAAACTGTCGACTAACTGGGATAGTTTCACTTCGGTATCGGCATCGACGGTCATTACCCATACGACCGATCCCGACGATGCGACCAACCGCGTGCTGAAGTTCGTCGGCTCTAAGGCACCCAACTACAAGAGCATTTCCGGCATCAAAGGGGACACCTACTATCAGTTCTCCTTCCGCCATAAGGGCAAGGGTAGGGTGCGTGTTCCGTTTACGAAGAGCTATGTCGATACCGACACCGTCGTGCTGGATACCACGAATTATACTCTCGGCAACACCGCAAGCGATGTCCGTTACTACATCGACACGAAGTCCGATTGGCAGACCATAAACATCGTCTTTAAGACCACGGCTTCGCCCAACGCCAGCTGGGTGCTGCAGTTTGGTTCTTACGGTGATTCTACCGAGCTTTATCTCGATGATTTTTCGCTGGTCGAGCTTGGCAAGGCAGCCGTTTCTTCCACGGTGGGCAGCTCTGTGTCACTCAGCAGCGGCTCGGTGAGCGGCCAAGAGCTCTCAGGGCTCAGTGAAGGTGCGATCGTGACCGCGACCGTCACTCCCAAAGAGGGTTACCTGATGGTGCCCGGCAGCCTGCGTTATATGACGTCGGACGGCAAAGTAAAACGCATTCTGAACAAAGCTGAAGGCGAATTTGGCGAAGGCAACGGTAACTCCTTCGCATTCGTAATGCCCCAAGATAACGTTCGCATTTTGGCGGATTTCGTGAGCACCGAAAAAACCGATTTTGCTTGGGGCACGATCGGTACGGCGGTGCGTTATAAGGCGAACGGCGATACCGACGGTATCCGCTTCTTAACTCGTATCAATATGCCGGCGTTCGATGCCTCAGGTGATGCGCTCACCTTCAAATACGAAGGAGAAACCTACACGGTAAAAGAAATCGGTCAAATGCTTAAGCGTGCAACCAACGAAACGGAACTTACCGTTGAAAACGCAGCTCAGTATGCCACGGCCGCTTCTGCCGAACGCATTTGGAATACCACGGTGTATTCGTCTGCTAACAACGTGTTCCGTCTGCTTGATTACACGGAAAACTACGTGGATCATACCATTGTTATGACTACCTCGAACCCGAGTGAAGAATTTAACAGCCGTGTGTATACGGCTCGCGGTTATATCGTTTTGGAAAAGAATGGCGACGAAGTAGTGTTGTACGCCGACGAAAGAAGTGACAGCGTGAACACGGCCATTGCCCGCGCCAACGGCGAGATCGACGACGAATATATTGGCGGCGATCTTCCCGAAGTGCCGGTAGAGCCCGAAGAACCCGAAGATACTTCGGCTGCTATTCCGGACGATGATTACGACAACGCCGATTTGAAGATTCTGTCCATCGGTAACAGCTATTCGCAGGATGCGCACAAGTATCTTGCCAAACTTGCGGCCGCTGAAGGTAAGACGTTCAAAACCGTTAACCTTTACTCCTCGGGCTGTGCGCTGAAAACGCATTATGAAAAATGGGCCTCGAATACGGCGTTTTACGATTACGAGCTCAACGGCACGAAGAAGGCTGATCCCGTATCTCTCAAAGCCGTGCTGGAAAGCGATCAGTTCGACGTGATCACCCTGCAGCAGGCTTCGTGGACCTCGGTGAGCTACTCGAACTATCAGCCTTATCTGAACGATCTGATTACGGCAATTCGTGAAAAGCAGCCGAATGCCAAACTCTATTTGCAGCAAACGTGGGCGTATGGCGATGCCAGCAGCCATCACGTTGATAGTCCCACACACACCGGCGGTACGATGGCAGCTATGTGGACCAAGATCGAAGCCGCCTACAATGCCGCAGCGGCCGAAACGGGCCTCACCTTGATCCCTTCCGGTCAAGCGATTCAAACGGCACAGGAAATGCTGAACGCCGGCGGTTACAGTGAAACCTCCATTCAGCGTGACCAAGCGCACGTGAGCTACACGTGGGGCCGTTATCTGTTGGCACGCGTATGGTATCAAGCGCTCACGGGCGCTGTTCCCACGGTAGCGCTGGATCAGCTCAACAGCTCTGTGGCTGCCGATGCCGCAATGGAAACACTGGTAGCCGAAGCTGCTGCCGCTGCCTT
>JAZQTE010000246.1:0-3910 GCA_045630505.1 Acutalibacteraceae bacterium
GTCCCAAACTGAAGGAATCGTTTTCCGAATTTACGGTAACGGCACCGCAGGACGGCGACGTATTGTGCGATGTGCTGATGACGGTCACCATTCCCGGCCACACGCAGGATGCGATGGCGCTGCTGGATACCCGTACGGGCACGCTTATCAGCGGCGATTGCCTGCAGCTGTTTGGTATCTTCGGCTCGGGCAAGTGGGCAGCCAATATCACGCTGATCCCCGAACATCTGAAAGCGATTGCCAAGCTGCGCACAATGAACATAACCCGTATTTACGCAGCGCACGATTATCACCCGCTCGGCTATCTGTATGAAGGCAAGGCGCAGATCGAGGCGGCACTGGATGCGTGCATCGCTCCACTCGTGCTGGTGAAGGATTTGATCGCACAGCATCCCGAGGCCGACGACGAACAGATCGCCGCGCTGTATAACTCCCCCACCGTGCCAACGCTTGGCGCACACGTGGTAACCGCTGTTCGTTTGTACCGTGATTTTTTATAAGGAGGACTCTCTATGACGTTTAACGTAAATCATCCCATTTTATTCATTTTGGTGGCTATCATTATCGCCGCTGTGATGGGACAATCCGTTTTCTTTTTGGTAAAAGCTATTCGCCGCGCCAAGGAGCTGGGTATTTCGGCGGCCACCGTGCGTGCCACCATTTCTTCTTCGGCGGTGTTCACCATTGCACCTGCCGTGTCGATCTTATTTGGCGTGGTGGTTCTTTCCAAGGCGCTCGGCTTGGCGTTGCCGTGGCTGCGCCTTTCGGTGATCGGTTCTATTTCGTATGAAAACATTGCCGCGCAAAACGCGTTGATCGCCGCAGGACAATCGGGCAGCGAAACGGTGACAGATCCTTCGATATTCGTCACCGTGCTGTGGGTAATGACGATTGGTATTGCTGCCGGTCTTATTCTGGCACCGCTGCTCACAAAAAAGATTCAAAGCGGTATGAACAAAATCGGTATGAAGGATAAAAAATGGGGCGAGATCTTTAACAATGCGATGTTTCTCGGTATGATCTCGGCATTCCTCGGCTACGTATTCTGCGACGTGAGCACCGTATTTCAAGGCGAAACGTGGGGACTTATCCCCGTGTGCGTGATGGCGGTATCCGCCGTGGTAATGGCCGCCTGCGGCCTGCTTTCCAAGGCGCTGCACGCTCGCTGGCTGGAGGACTACGCCCTGCCGCTGAGCTTGGTTTCGGCAATGGCTTCGGCCATTCCGTTTACTGCGTGGTTAGGTTAAGGAGGTGCTCGTTATGAAAAAACAATTGTCGTATATGGACAGCATTCACCGCGACGGGCGCATCTGGGGCCTCGTTGTTGCGTGTCTTATCTTGTTATTCCCGTTGGCAGTTTCCCTGCTCTTTAATGCCGCTCCGCAGCCGAGCGCATTACTTAAAGGCTTGCTTGCCACCGCACCGATGTATTGGGCGGTAGGCATCATTGAGATCTTCACCTTCGTACCGATGCTGGGAGCCGGCGGCACGTATCTTTCCTTTGTAACGGGAAACATCTCCAACTTAAAGCTCCCCTGCGCTATCGACGCTATGGAACGTGCCAAGGTGAAGTCCGGCAGCGAAGAGGGCGAGGTCATTTCCACCATTGCTATTGCGGTTTCCAGCATTGTTACCACACTGATCGTGCTGGTAGGTGTGATCTGCATCGTACCGCTCACACCGCTTTTGGAATCTCCCGTGCTTAAGCCGGCGTTCGATATGATCCTGCCTGCGTTGTTCGGCGGCTTGGCGGTGGTGTTCATTTCCAAGAACCTCAAGCTTTCCGTCGCCCCCATCGTGCTGATGCTGGTGCTGTTTATTGCCGTACCTGCCCTGAACGCGGGAACGGTGGGGATCATGGTGCCCGTGGGCGTGGTGTTCACCGTGGGTGCAGCACGCGTTATGTACAAGAAAGGCTGGCTGTAATATGTGGTGGCTATTCCCCGTTATTCTCGTTGCACTTTTTATCGGCGTGTTGCTGATACGAACGCTACGCTTTACTCCCAAGAAGAAGCTTCCCTTATTAGACGGCGAGGAAACCTTCGACCGTGATAAGGCCGTGCAAGCCTTGCAGGAGCTGGTGCGCTGCAAAACGGTGTCGTATGCCGATCCTGCTTTAGAGGACGATGCCGAGTTTCAAAAGCTCATTGACAAGCTGCCCGTATTGTATCCGCACGTGTTTTCCGCGTGTTCCTTCACTCAGCTGCCCGACCGTGCGCTTCTGTTTTGCCTGCAAGGAAAAAAGCACGACGAGCCTTCCGTGCTGATGGCCCACTACGACGTGGTTCCCGTGGAGGAGGACGGCTGGGAAAAGCCCGCATTTGACGCCATTCTCGAAAACGGCGTGTTGTGGGGACGCGGCACGTTGGATACCAAAGTAACGATGAACGGCATTTTATTTGGTGCCGATTGCTTGATCGCCGAAGGGTTTGTACCCGAAAATGATATCTATTTTGCCTTTTCCGGCGGCGAAGAAATCAACGGTTGCGGTGCTGCCAATATCGTGGATTGGTTTGAGGAGAAAGGCATTACGCCTGCTTTGGTGCTTGACGAGGGCGGCGCTGTGGTGGAGAACGTTTTTCCCGGTGTAAAAGCGCCTTGCGGTATGATCGGTATTGCCGAAAAGGGAATGCTCAACGCTCGTTACCGCGCAACGTCCACGGGCGGTCACGCTTCGGCACCCAAGCCACACGCACCGATCGACCGTTTGGCGGCCGCTTGCTGCCGCGTGCTGAAAAAGCCGTTCCCTTACCATATTACGCCGCCCGTAGCGGCGATGTTTGATACGCTGGGGCGTCATTCCACGTTCGTGTATCGGTTGATCTTTGCTAATCTGTGGCTGTTCGCGCCCGTGCTGGATATGCTGTGCCGTTCGAGCGGCGGTGAGCTGAACGCTTTAATGCGCACCACCGTAGCCTTTACGCAGATGTCGGGTTCAAAAGCTGCCAATGTGATACCCCCACACGCAGAGCTGATTTCGAATATGCGCCTTAATCCTTGTGATTCCATGGAATCGGCGTTGACCTATTTAAAAGATACCGTTGGTGACGAATCGGTGGAAATCACCGCCGTCGGCGGTATGAATCCCAGCCGCATCTCGGTGATCGACTGTCCTGCTTTTGAGAAGGTGGCGCGTGCCGTTTCCACCACGTGGGACGGCTGTTTGGTATCACCGTATTTGATGGTACAATGCTCCGATTGTCGCCATTACGGCCGTATTTCCGACCGTGTATACCGTTTCTCCGCTATGGATCTGACAAGTGAAGAACGCGCCACCATTCACGGTCACAACGAGCGTATCCGCTTGGAAACCTTATACCGTTCTGTGGAATTCTTTATGCGACTGATTAGACTTTGCTGATAACAAGGCGTGAGTAGTTATGAAAAGACAACGCTTACAACAACTCTTACATTTAATAGCGCCCGCCGTGCTGTACGGTACGCTGACGGGTGTGATCACCGCAGCGGTGATCACGCTGTATAAGCTATGCGCCAAGCACGTGGTGCACCTTTCTGAGGAAGGCTATCACTTTATGCGTGAGCATTGGGTGTTTATTCCCGTGGCAGCGGCCGCGCTGCTGGGGCTTTCCTTCTTCTTGGCGTTCTGCTACAAGAAAACGCCGAACATTCGCGGCGGCGGTATCCCCACCTCCATCGGCCTTTTGCGCGGACTTATTACGTTTCGCTGGGTCCGCAACGTGATCGGCACGTTTTTTCTGTCGCTCATCTCGTTTCTCACGGGTGTACCGCTGGGAACCGAAGGGCCCTCGGTCCAGATGGGTACCGCTCTCGGTCGCGGATGCGTGTGGGCTTCGGGTAAGCGTAACCGTCCGTGGAACCGTTACGTTATGACGGGCGGCGCTTGCGCAGGCTTTTCAGTGGCTACGGGTGCTCCGCTCTCGGGCCTAAT
>JAZQTE010000247.1:0-1543 GCA_045630505.1 Acutalibacteraceae bacterium
CCGTGAGCGGAGTGGCGGCGCTGTTGGGCTATGAGGGGTTGCCCGAAGAAGCCATGGCGGTGGATCTGTTTAACGCTATTGTGGATCGCCACGGATACGACGTGGATAAAATTGAAGCAGAGCAGGTGGAGGTTTCCTTTAAGGAGCTGCTGCTGTCGTCGTTAAGCAATACGCTGCGAGTGGGCGTGGTAACGGGAAAATCTGCTTTGGAGATTGAGGGCATAGAAAAAACGGGGCCGTATTCGCTGCGCGTTACCTTAACGCGATACGATGCGGCGGCACTCTCGCTGTTTTGCTTACCGATCGCACCGCTGCATTATTATGGTGATAAAGCCTTGTATCAGCCGCAAAACGGTATGTTCGGCTTTGAAAAAGGGAATCTAACCAAGATTCGCGAAAAGAACGGCCGTCCGCTGGGCGCCGGTGCGTATAGCTTTATTGCGTACGGCGACGGTATTGTTTCCTTTAAAGCTAACTTGAAATATTATCGCGGTGCCCCCAAAACGGAAATGCTGTATTTTAAGAAGGTGTCGGAGGCTGATAAGGTGGACCGCCTGCAAAACGGCACGGTGGATATTGCGTCGGTTTCGCTCAGTAAGGGGGCGGTGTCGGCGGCCGAGAAGGTCAACGGCGGTGTGCTGAACGGGGATAAGCTTGCTGTTCTTGCCGAAAACAACGGGGGATACGGATATATCGGCTTGTCGGCTGACGGTGTAAACGTTGGTGGTGATCCTTCTTCGCAAGAATCAAAATATTTACGGCAGGCATTGGCGATCGTTATTGCGTATTATCGGCAGGTGTCGCTGGATTCGTATTACGGCAACGTGCCGCCAATAGAGTATCCGGTATCGCCCTTGTCGCCCGTAACGCCGCTTCCGTCCGATGCGTGGTACAACACCGCTTTTTCCACCGATATTCACGGAGAAAAGATAGCGGTTGCTCCGCACGATTCGGCTGAAAAGCGGTTACAAACTGTGCTTGCAGCAGTGTTGGAATACGTGAAGGCGGCAGGATACACCGTGGAAAATGGTAAAGTGACGGAGCCGGTGGCGTTCGATGTATGGTACGTTGGCGGTGGGGAAGCAAACAGCCCCGCGTATCTCACCTTGGCGTATGCACGCAATGCCCTTGAGCGTATCGGCATTACGTTGAAATTGCGTGAACAGCAGGACGATAATAACGTGGCCAATGCCGTGAGATTGGAAAAGGCAAAGATTTGGTGTGCTGAGCGCCGCGCCGACGGCGAAGACGGCTTGTATGCGGCCTATGCTTCCGTGGGTGGCTTGGCATATCAATTGGACGTTGACGATCCGCAATTAGATGCGCTGCTGAAGCGTGCACGCAGCGAGGAGGATATCGTGAAGCGCCGTGCTTTGTATGCCGAGTGCTTTAACGTGCTGGAAGGCTGGGCGGTGGCGGTACCGTTCTATCAAAAGAAAACAGCGGTACTGTATCGGCCGCAAACCGTTGACGGCAACAGCCTGGCCGCGGACACTACGGGATATTACCGTTGGATACGCGAAATAGAAAACGTACAAATGAT
>JAZQTE010000248.1:0-9782 GCA_045630505.1 Acutalibacteraceae bacterium
ACGCCGTCGTCAGCCGCAACCACGGGCGCAAATTTATTGAGGAAGTATTCGTAAATTCTTCCAATGATATCGTCCTGAATCTCATTAAATGCGCTGTTGTTGAAAATTCGGAGAAGATCACGGAGAAGGCTGTTTTTCAGAATGGTGTAATTCTTAGGAAGAATACCCTTTAGCTGCGTGGACTGTTCCTCGATCAGCTCTACCGCGTGGTTGATAGCCTTACCCATATCTGCATTGTCGGGTAGATTCAAAAGGTAATCGTAGCGCGCTTCTTCGGGAAGAAAAATTGCACTTTTGGATTTGAAATCCTCCGCTTCTACGGGCGCAACTCTACCGTTACGCATAGGGCGATTCTTGAGAATCTCTCCCTCGACGTACTTAAATCTGCTGTATGCATAGCGCAGGAAGATAAGACCCAACACAGGCATACAGTATTCCTGCGACGTTACCTTGGAATCTACGCGGAGAAGATCCGCTGCTTCCCATAATTCTGTTTCAAGTTTACGAATATTGATCATATCACTTTACCTCATCTTCTGGAACAAATTCCATCACGTCGCCAATGTCGCAGCCGAGGACGGCGCATGCTCTGCCGAGGATGGCGAGGTTTACCGGTTCGTCGCGGCGAAGCTTGGTCATGGTGTTGGGGGCAATGTCTGCGGCCTTGCGCAGCTCTGCCTGTGTCATCTTTTTATCGATCAGTAATTTCCACAGTTTGTTATAAGAAATAGCCATCTTTCTGCCTCCTATAAGCGATAGCAAAACGCTTACAATATCACAATGTACAGTATAGCACATATCGTCGAAATATTCAAGATATTCTCGCAATTTGTTGCGAATTTATCTAACAACCCATTCAGGATAAGGGAGTTGAATAAAATCGAAGCTTTTTCTGGCAACAGTCACTATATCGCACATAGTTGCGATTGTTTCTAAAATTATTGGGTTCGAATCCACCTTCCCTGCTCAAGCCGTCCTGCCTTGATAAAATAATACGTTCACGGTACAGTGCGGTAGTTTCTTCTCGTCTGCGAGTTTCGGTACAGCCCGTTAGGGCGGTGCAATCCCACGCCCTAAAAACGCCACACCGTGGCGTTTTCTTAACGGGCTTTCGAATCCACCTTCCCCTTTGTAAAAAATAAACAAGGCACCCTAATGGGTGCCTTGTTTATTTGGTGGGGGAAGGTGGATTCGCACCACCGAAGTCAGTGACAACAGATTTACAGTCTGCCCCCTTTGGCCGCTCGGGAATTCCCCCGCGTCTAAACGCAAGATAGACTATACCACGCAAACGGAGAATTGTCAAGTACCGATTTTCGAAAAAATCAAAAAATTTAGAATATTTTTTAATTTTCCTATTTGAAAACAGAAAATTATTTGATATACTAATCTGTATAAGAGTTCGGCCGCCGATCGCGGCAGAGAGGATGTGCAGTATGTGCGGTTTTTGCGGCTTCACCGGTGAACTGATCGATCGTGAACAACACCTGCGAAATATGGCGGATAAAATCACACACCGCGGCCCCGATTCCGAGGGCTTATATATGGACGATACGCTGTCGATGGCGTTTCGCCGTTTGAGTATTATCGACTTGGAGGGCGGCGACCAGCCGATTGAAAACGAGGACGGCAGCAAGGTGCTGATGTTTAACGGTGAGATCTACAACTACCGTGACCTGCGCCGTGAGCTGATCGAGGCGGGCCACGTATTTAAAACCGAATCCGACAGCGAGGTACTGCTGCACGGCTTTGAAGAATGGGACGCCACCCTGCTCGACCGCGTGCGCGGTATGTTTGCCTTCGCCGTGTGGGACAAGCAGGAAAAAGCGCTGTTCTTGGCGCGTGACTTTTTCGGCATTAAGCCGATGCACTACACCCTGCTCGATGACGGGCGCTTGGTCTTCGGTTCCGAAATCAAAAGCCTGCTCACGCACCCCGACGTTCCCAAGGAGTTTAACGAGGCGGCGCTGGATAACTACTTATCTTACCAGTATTCCCTCCCTCGCGAAACCTTCTTTAAGGGCATCTATTGCTTACAACCCGGCCATTACCTGCGTTACCAAAACGGCAAGGTGGAAGAAACCCGTTATTGGGAAGCCATCTTTAATCCCGACAACACGATGACGCTGGAGCAAGCCGTGGACGAGATCGACACCGTGTTCACCAACTCGGTGGAAGCGCACCGCATCAGTGACGTGGAGGTTGGCTGCTTCTTGTCGGGCGGCGTTGACTCTTGCTTCGTTGCTTCGTATTTCGGCGGTCAAAAAGCGTTCACCGTGGGCTTCGATAACGGCGAGCATTACAACGAAACCAGCTTTGCTGCCGAGTTGGCCTCGGCTGTGGGGATCGAACACCACCGCCACCTTATCACTCCCGAAGAATATTGGGAGTCCCTCCCCACCGTGCAATATATGCTCGACCAACCGCTGGCCGATCCGTCGTGCGTGGCGCTGTATTTCGTATCCAAGCTCGCCTCGCAGTACGTAAAGGTGGTGCTTTCGGGCGAAGGCGCCGACGAGCTGTTTGGCGGCTACCGTATTTACCACGAGCCCTTCTCGCTGGCAGGGTATCAGCGTCTTCCCCGCTTTTTGCGTAAGGCGCTCGCCGCCGCCGCACAAGCGATTCCGTTTAATTTCAAAGGCAAATCCTTCCTTGTTCGCGGTTCTAAAACACTGGAGGAACGGTTTATCGGCAACGCGTATATGTTCTCCAAAAAAGAAAAGGCGCGTCTGCTTAAAGCCATTCCTGCCACCGATCCTACGGAGCACACGCGCGAATGGTACGCCCGTTGCCAAGGAGCAGACGACGTCACCCGTATGCAGTATTTGGATATCAACCGCTGGATGGTGGGCGATATTTTGCTGAAGGCCGACCGTATGAGTATGGCGCATTCGTTGGAGCTGCGCGTGCCGTTCCTCGATAAAAAGGTGTTCGAGGTAGCTTCTCGCATTCCCGTGAAGCACCGCATTGGCGGCGGCACCACCAAATACGCCCTGCGCTTGGCGGCACGTCGGCATATGCCTGAAAAGGATACTGCCCGTCCCAAGCTCGGCTTCCCCGTTCCGATTCGTATTTGGCTGCAGCAGGAGCCGTATTATAACAAGGTGAAGGAAGCCTTCACGAGTGAGGCCGCACAAAAATTCTTTAACACCGACGTATTGCTCGGCTTCTTGAACGAACATTATCACGGCAAGCGCGATAACAGCCGCAAGATCTGGACGGTGTATATGTTCCTTGTGTGGTACAGCCGCAATTTCTGCGAATAAATAATATGTATTTAAGGCCGCTCCAAGTCAGTCTTGGAGCGGCTCTTTTTTGCAGCGCAGTTCCTTAAAGCCCACGTAAAGCAGCAACACCCCGAAGGCACGCCGCAGCCACGCAGAAGGCAGCAGCGCTGCCAAAAACGCTCCTGCCACCGAGGTGAACACACCAAGCAAGGAGCACCACCACACCGCTTGCCCCGAAACACGGCGGTGGCGAATATGCGAGATCAGCGCCGCAGGCGCACAGCACAGAAAATACAAAAGATTGATAGCCCCTGCAGCGGATTGCTCCATCCCCTCCACGGCGGTGAGGTACAAGATCAGCAGCGAGCCGCCCCCTACACCGCAGCCGCTGAGTATCCCCGTTGCAAGCCCTACCAACAGACCGATCCACACATTCACAGAAGCAGCACCGCCCGTATACCGCCATATAAAAGCAACGCACCAAATGTGCGGCGCAGCCATGTAACGGAAACCCGTTTAAACAACACGCCGGAAAGTAAGCCGCCCAGTGCACCGCCCACCAAATACGGCCACACCCCTGCCATCGTAAGCCGTCCCTGCCACCAAAACACCAGCAGCGACACGGGCGACAGCAGCGCCACCACGGCCACCGACGTTGCGAACGCACTTTTGGGCTTCAAGCCGATCCAACGCGTAAGGAGCGGCACTAAAAACAAACCGCCGCCCGAGCCGAACAAGCCGTTCGCCGTGCCTGCCAGTGCTCCCGTGATAAGATACTGTGTTCGCCGTTTCACAGCACCACCTCCACTTGTAGTGTGCGCCGTGAAAATAGCGATATACTCTACACAGCCGCGGAGTAGGCGACAATTTTCGCTTGACTATCGCACCGAAACAAGTTACAATAAAACAGTAGACCGTAAAAGCAAAGGAGAATGCAACAATGTCTGAACAATACGGAAACGACCTCGTCACCGTGGTGGATGACGAAGGCAATCAACACCAATTCGAAGTGCTGGACGCTATCGAAACCGACAAAGGCCGTTACGTGGCGCTGGTGCCCGTGTACGACAATCCGGCCGACCTCATTAACGACGACGGCGAGCTGGTGATCTTAACCGTGAAGGAAGAAAACGGCGAAGATCTGCTGCTCCCCATTGAAGACGATGACGAATTTGAAGAGGTGGCCGAAATCTTTGAAGAGCGTTTGGCTGAACTGTACGAGGTAGAGGAAGTAGACAACACCTCCAAGCCCGAGGAAAACTAAGGCGTATTTCCTGCTCTGTGCGTGGACCGCTTCTCTATAACCCTACTACACTTTGAAGAAGGGAGCCCTACTCGGGCGGCGGGATTGCAGACCTCCCCACTTGTTGGGACGAAGGGAGCGCGAAACCGTGCGGTGGGCACCCACCTGCTAACGATAGTAGCAGGTTATCCCGAGAAGCATTACGGCAGAGCGGGGAAAACAAAACAAACAACACCCGTTGCGGCAAGCGTTGCTGCAACGGGTGTTTCTCTTTTAATTCTTCTTTTGCGGAATCAGCGGCACGTAATCAATGGCTTCGGCAATCGGCTCGCGCATCCACAGCGCAGGCGTTACGCGCAGCGTGAAGCCGCAACCGCTTTCGGCTCCCCACGCCGACATATCGGCTCGCGGCAGTGCGTAGGTCGCCATCAGCGCCATGATCACACCACCGTGCGTGCAGATCACGGTATCCTCGTCGCCCTGCTTCATGGTGTATTCCACCAACGCTTCAAACGCCGCTTTAATGCGAGCGTGAAATTCCTCGGCCGCTTCACCGCCGGGAATCTCCTTTAACTCGCCCGAGATCCAGCGTGAGAATTGTTCGTCGTGCTTTAGATCCTCGGCACGGCAACCGTCCCACTCGCCAAAATCACACTCGGCAAGCCCCTCCATCACCGTGGGCTGGCAACCGGGATACAGTACCTGCAACGTTTGCTGACACCGCTTAAGAGGACTCACAAAAAAACGCGTAGCCTTCGGGTAGATGGCTTCTTCTTTCTTATTCAGCAGGTCACGCAGGCCTGCAGGCGACAGCGGTAAATCGGTTTTGCCGAGATAGCGTCCTTCTTCGTTTGCTGTTGTCAAACCGTGTCGAATTAAGTGAAACCGAAAACTTTTCATACCAAAAACTCCCAAAAAACAAAATTTACACTTTACAAACTGTATCGTCACAGCTATAATATATAACGCATCGTATAATTTAGATTAGGAGATACCGTTATGAATTCAACGTTCCCCCGTGTTATTACCCTGCTCCGTAAGGAACGCGGGTTAAGCCAAAAGCAAGCCGCCATAGAACTGGGTATATCGCAAGCGCTGCTTTCCCATTACGAAAAAGGCATTCGCGAATGCGGGCTCAGCTTTGTTGTTCGTGCCGCCGATTTTTACGGCGTATCCTGCGATTATCTGCTTGGGCGCACCGTCGATAAATCCGGTGCCGTTATCGCCGTGCAGGATATCCCCGAAAGCGGCGACGATACGAACGACAGCCACGCCGCCGGTACGCTGCCCGTGCTTAGCCGTAAGCTGACGCTTAACGCCGTAAACCTGCTGTTCGGGTTGCTGCAGCGTTACAACAACAAGGAGCTCACCTACGAGGTTTCCGCTTATCTCACGCTGGCTATGTACACAATGTTCCGCGCACTGTATGCGGCCGATAAGCGCAATTCCGAAGCACTGTTCTCCGTGCCGTCGGAATTGTATCAAGCCGCCACGGCCGGAGCAATGAGCTTGTGTGCCGCCAAGGTAACCCCGTTGGCTATACAAGCCTTGCCTAACGAACAAGTGCCTACCCTGCTTCCTGCAGAGCTGGCCAAGGTGTATCCCCTTTTCGCCACCTCGATGCTCAACATACTCAAAAACGCCGAGCATAAGCTGGGAAAATTATAATAGCACAACCGCCCGCAAAACGGGCGGCTTTTTTTATTTAAATACCCAACCGCGCTGAATGCGGAAGCTGATAAGAAACAGCACCGTATCCACCAAGAATTTCCACAGTGTTTCGCCAAAGCGGAACACGGAATACAGCGCACTGGTTGCCAGTGCCGACACCGTGATCTGCAGCACGCACAAAACGGCGTACCGCACCATACTGCGCCCTGCGTTGGCGCGGCTTTTAAATACGCCGTTGCGGTTCACCGTGAAGTTATAGAGCGAGGATAGCGCACGCGCCGCAAACGCTGCCGCAACGATGGCTTGTTCATCGGCCAACGTCGGCGTCAGCAAGCGGAAGAACAGCGTATACAGCAGCAGATCCAACACAAAGGACGAGAGTGACGATAAAATGAATTTGCCAAACACCGCGTAGATGCGCAACGAATCCTTGAGCGGATTGAAATGCGAGGAACGGTTGTCCTCAATATACACCGTTTCGATCGGCACCTCGCACAGTGGAATTCCACCTTCCTTGGCGTCTAAAATCATATTCATTTCGAACTCGTACCGTTCCCCTTTAGTAGAAAGAAAACGACGCATCAGCGGTGCTGAAAAGCCACGCAGTCCCGTTTGTGTATCCGAAAGTGAAATACCGCACAGCAGGGCCAGCAAGCGCCTTGTAAGCACGTTGCCGAAGCGGCTGCGTGCCGGCACACCCGACGTTTGCGGTGAAAAATCACGGCACCCGAAAACGAGCGACTCCGGTGTGTTCACCGTTTTCTCCGCCACCGCACAGATATCCTTTACTCGGTGCTGACCGTCGGCATCCACCGTAACGGCTGCAGCGCACTGCGGCAGCGCCGTGAGAATATGGTGAAACGCCGTTTTGATCGCTCGCCCCTTGCCTTGGTTAACGGCGTGGGTAAGCACGGTACACCCGTATTGCTCCGCAGCTGCAATAAAATACGTATCATACTCGGCGGTGCTGCCATCGTTCACCACAACGATATGTTCAAACGCGGCCGCACGCAAATCAGCCAGCAACGATAACAGCTTTTCATCGGGATTCAGCGACGGAATCACCACCGCCGCCTTACGGTAATCACTCATAATCTCACCTCGTTCTTCCATTATAGCCAATTCCTCCGACATTTTCAACCGTTGAAGCAAAAAAAGAGAAGGCGGGACCTTCTCTTTTTTACATTATTCGTCTTTGAGGAGAGCTTTGTACAAGCGAATGTATTCGCCTGCCGAACGCCCCCAGCTGAAATCGCAACGCATCGCACGGTCACGCAGAGCCGCCCATTCTTTCTCGTTGCGATACGCCGCAAGGCCGCGGTGAATGGCGTGCAGCATATCCTCGGCATTGTAGTCGGCAAACGTGAAGCCGTTGCCTTCCCCGTTGCCGCAATCGCGAATGGAATCCTTAAGGCCGCCCGTTTCGCGCACAATGGGCACCGCTCCGTAGCGACACGCAATCATCTGCGATAAGCCGCACGGCTCGCTTTGCGAGGGCATCAGGAACAGATCGGCAGCCGCATAGATCTTTTGCGCAAGCTCGGGCACAAAGCCGGAACAAAAGCAGAATTTTTCAGGATACTTTTGATGGATCTCACGGAAAAAGCCCTCGTACGTCCACTCACCCGAGCCGAGCACGACCATTTGCACGTCTTCGCCCAAAAGGCGCTCCAGCACGTGTTGAACCAGATCGAAGCCCTTGTGCGATGCCAATCGGCTCACCATACCGATAAGCGGCACATCCTCACGCACAGGCAGCCCCACACGCTCCTGCAGTGCTTTTTTGTTTGCCGCCTTGCCGTCGGGAGCGTCTGCCGAGAACGGCGCAAACACGGCAGGATCGGTGGCAGGATCGTTTTGCTCGGTATCAATACCGTTAAGAATACCCGTGAGCTTCCATTCACGCAAGCGTAAAATGGAATCCAGCCCGTGCGCATACCACGGCTCTAAAATCTCCTTGGCGTACGTGGGGCTGACGGTAGTAACCTTGTGCGCCGCCTCGATGCCTGCTTTCATCAGGTTAATGCAGCCATCCTGCTCCATAAAATCGCGTGCACTTTGCGGCAGGCCAAACACGTCCTCCAAAATCTCGAAGCCGTATTTTCCTTGGTATTGAATGTTGTGAATGGTATACACCGTGCGAATGTGGCTATACGGCTCCTCTTTACCGTAAAACAGCGTTTGATACACGGGGATCAACGCGCATTGCCAATCGTTGGCGTGAATGATATCGGGACGAAAATCGATATATTTCAGCATCTCCAGCACGGCACGGGAAAAGAAGGCGAAGCGCTCGGCGTCGTCATAATGGCCATACAAGCCTGCCCGTTTAAAATAATACTGATTATCCAGCAAATAGTAGATAACGCCGCCACACTTGGCCTCAAACACACCGCAATACTGACGCCGCCACGCCACGGGCACCGAAAAGCTGGTTAGAAAAGTCATAGTATCCCTAAGCTCCTGCGGCACGGATTCGTACAGCGGCAGCACCACACGGCAGCCAACCAACCGTTTACGCAGCGCCTTGGGCAACGAACCTGCTACGTCTGCCAAACCGCCCGACGCAGCAAACGGCCGCGCTTCGCTGGTAGCATACAGAACCTTCATAAAACAAGCCTCCTTATACCATCGACTTCTTGCGGATCGTAATCGGGTACTCCGCACATCCTTTGAGCTCGCGCCCATCACGCACGCAAACGTATTTATCGGTAATAACGTATTCCAGCTTACTGTTTTTGCCAATCATACTCCCCTGCATCAAAATGCAGTTGCGGATCACCGCACCGCGTTCCACCGTCACGTTACGGAACACAATGGAATCCTCCACACAGCCCTCGATCTTGCAGCCGTCGGCAATCAGAGAGCCCTTCGTTTCGGCGTGCAAGCCGTACAACGCAGGCGCGCTGTCGCGTATCTTTGTGTATATGGGACGATTGGCAACAAACAGCTTATCACGCACAGCCTCGTTCAACAACTCAAAATTCGCGCACACGTAGCTTTCCAGCGACGAGATCACCGCCGTATATTCGGGTACTATGTAGGCATACAAGCGGCGATCCTCTACGTGACGCTGCAGCACGTCCCACTCAAAGCTGCGCTGATTGCGGCTTACGGCAATATCCACGTACTGCATCAGCAGCTGACGCGAAATAACATAAAGTCCCAAGCCGTACGTTACGCAGCCACGGCTATGGTCGGTAATGATCATATCGGTGATACGGCCGTCTTCGGCGGTAGCCACCACGGGCGAATGCAAATTCGCAGGCAATTCCCCTTCGCGGCACGCCACCGTAACGTCGGCACCCGATTCCACGTGTGCATCCAGCAAGCGGCGGTAATCGATATTGCCCACAAAATGGCAATCCGACAAAATAACGAATTCCTCCTTGGAATTGCGCAAAAACGTCATCACGCCTGCAAGCGAGGTGATGCGGCCATCGTAGTATTCTTCGCCGCCGCCAAACGGGGGAAGAAAATACAGCCCCTCCGTTTTACGGGACAGATCCCACGCCTTGCCCGAGCCCAAATGATCCATCAACGATTGATAGTTACTTTTGGTAATAACTCCCACCTTGGAAACGCCGCCGTGCACCATATTGGAGAGGGTGAAATCAATACGGCGGTAACGCCCACCAAAC
>JAZQTE010000249.1:0-1901 GCA_045630505.1 Acutalibacteraceae bacterium
GAGAGCATCTAATTTGCGGCTCAACTCGTCATCCACGTTTGTCACTCCCTCCAAGCAGCCGCGCAAGAAGCTCCTGCACCTGCGGCGAATTCATAAACTGCTCCGCCTTTTGCGGATCACCCACCAGTTCGTTGATGCGGCGTGTGCTGTCGGCTTTCATCGTCCCCGCTATCGACGAAAGCCCGCCCTGCTGCACGGTTTTCGCCAATTGTTCAGGTGTCATTCCCAAGCGGTGTGATGCAAAGTTCAGCAGTGCTTGCAATTGATCCGGCGTTATTTGGCTCAATTCACTCACCCCCTATCCTCACTATATGTTCGTTGATTAAAATTTAGCACGGAGGTACCGTATGCTACACATTGCCGTTGTTTCGGACTCGCACGGAGCCGAATATTATACCGAAAAGTTTTTCGACCGCGAGCGCCACGCAGATTATATTTTCCATTTGGGCGACGGCCCCCGTGATTTGGAACCGCATCTGCCAACCTGCCGCAGCATCGTGTGTCAGGTAGCGGGAAACTGCGATTTTATCGCCGCGTGCCCCGCCGAACGTGAACTCACCGTGGGCGGTGTTTCGTTCCTGCTCACACACGGCCATTGCTACGGGGTAAAACAAGGCTTGGGGCGTTTGGTAGCAGAGGCCCAAAGCCGCCAAATACAGTTTGCCTTGTTCGGACACACGCACGAACCGCTTTATCGCATCCACAACGGCGTTTATCTTCTCAACCCCGGTTCGTTGGGGCGTGGGGATTATGCGTGTATCGATATTGACGAAGACGCTATCGCCACCGTGACGATGAAACAGCTGTACTGATACCACTATATGCCCCTCTGTGAAAAAAGTGAAAGGAGACCGCCTGAAAAGACGGTCTCCTTTTTAAAATCGATCCAATAGTTCCGTTAAGGTTTTAATTTCTTCAACGCCCTCGGGACAATTTTTTCGTCCGTGGAAATCAATGAACAGAGGCGTCATTCCTGCGCCCTGCGCCCCCACGATATCGGTTGGCGGATAATCGCCCACAAACACGCAGTTTTGCGGTGATACGCACAATCGCTCGGCCACACGGCGGAAAATTTCGGGATTCGGTTTACTCACACCTTCTTCGCCGGCCACGGCCAAGGCATCCAACAAGCACTGAATACCTGCATAATCGATCTTCAGGTTTTGCTGCGGAATCTCGCCGTTGGTAATCACACCTAAACGATAGCCGCGGCGGCGTAATTCGCACAGCACCGTAACGGTGTCGTCATACAGTTCACTATAGAACGGAAACCGCACGCGAAATTCCGTTAACATATCTTCCGAAGAAATATCCCACTTGAAAGCTTCGCGGACCTTCGCCATATACTCGGGATAACGCACGTAGCCGTAGTTGTTTTCTCGGAGCATCCACTCGGCGCGGCGTGCATATTCCTCCTCCGATAAATTTAAGTTATATCGCTTAAGCATCTCCATCGCCGTGTTCCAAAAGGCGTGAGGGCGGTGCTGCAGCGTATCGTCAAAATCAAACAAGATCGCCTTGGCGCCCTCGCTGCCGTTAAAGAGAGCTTCGGCGGCAGCGATATCCTCGGTAATCTGCCGTGTCAATTCCTCCACGCTGTTAAAACGGCGTTCTTCGCGCAAAAAGCGGATAAGCTGCACCCAAGGCGTACGGTTATACAGATCTCCTTGATAGCCGAAAATATACGTTTCGGCTTGCGGTGAATCGGTATCCCCCACCGTGGGATGCACGCCCACGTTGGTGATGGCACGGTATTGCGCACCGTCGATAACCACCAACGAAGCATACACGCCGAAGCGCGGAATCTCCGCATCCTGCGGAAACGGCTGATTGGCGGTGGGATACCCAAACTCTCGACCGTTGCCGTTGCCGTGAGCAACGGGAAAGGTTACCTCATAAGG
>JAZQTE010000250.1:0-4691 GCA_045630505.1 Acutalibacteraceae bacterium
GTTTACGCTGCTGCCGCTGCTGTTTATGGTGTTGATCGCCTTTACGAATTTCGATAAGACGCACCAGCCGCCGGGGAATCTGTTCACGTGGGTGGGCTTTAAAAACTTTGCCGATATGTTCGGCGGCAACGCAGGGCTGGGACACACCTTTTTAAACTTGTTGATATGGACGCTCGTGTGGGCGGTGCTCGCCACGTTTACCAACTATTTGTTTGGTATGATACTGGCGCTGATGATCAATAAAAAAGGAATTCGATTTAAGCGGTTTTGGCGAACCGTGTTTATCGTGACCATCGCGGTGCCGCAGTTTGTCAGCTTGCTGCTGATGTCGCAGCTGCTGGCCGACGAGGGCGCCGTGAACGTGCTGCTGCGTCAGTGGGGGTGGATCACCGAAGCGGTGCCCTTTCTCACCAACGGCACCGTGGCAAAGCTCACGGTGGTGGCGGTGAATATGTGGATCGGTATTCCGTACACGATGCTGATCACTTCGGGTATTTTGATGAACATTCCTGCCGATATGTACGAAAGCGCCCGTATCGACGGCGCAGGGCCCGTGCGTATGTTTTTCAGTATTACGTTGCCGTATATGCTGTTCGTTACAACGCCGTATCTTATTACGCAGTTCGTGGGGAATATCAACAATTTCAACGTTATCTATCTGCTCACACGCGGCGGCCCTCTTACACTGGAATATTACAAAGCAGGCAAGACCGACCTGCTGGTAACGTGGCTGTACAAGCAAACGGTGGACGAGCAAAACTACAATTTGGCGGCGGTGATCGGTGTGGTCGTGTTTATTATCACGGCGTGCGCCTCGCTCTTTGTGTATAATTCCTCGGCCTCTGCCAAAAAAGAGGAGGAGTTTCAATGAAAAGCGGAATGAAGGTGCGCCGCCGTTTTGCCAATGCTGCCGTGTATACGGTGCTGTCGGTGCTTGCCGTTTTGTGGCTGCTGCCGATTGTGTATTTAATTCTCCAATCCTTCCGTGCCGAAGCAGGTGCCTACACGCCCTACGTGCTGCCGCAGGCGTATACCCTTGAAAACTACAAGGCGTTGTTTACGGATACGGCGCTGTTTCCGTTTCCGCGGTGGTTCGCCAATACGCTGTTGGTGGCGGCGTGCAGCTGTCTTTTAAGCACGGTAATGATTTTGATGATCAGCTATTGCTTCAGCCGTTTGCGGTTTCGGTCGCGCCGCACGCTGCTGAATTTGGGGCTGATTCTCGGTATGTTTCCGGGGTTTATGGCGATGATCGCCGTGTATCACCTCTTAAAGCTGGTGGGGCTCGACCAATCGCTGGCCGCGCTGGTGCTGGTGTATTCCTCGGCGGCGTGCTTGGGCTATTTTATTGCCAAGGGCTTTTTTGATACGCTGCCGCGCGCGCTCGACGAAGCCGCCACGATCGACGGCGCCACACGCAACGATATCTTTTGGAAGATCACGCTGCCGATGTCCGGCCCCATCGTGGTGTACACGGCACTCACGTCGTTTATCGCACCGTTTGCGGATTTTATCTTCGTGAGCGTGATTATGAAAGACAATTACGAAAACTACACCGTGGCACTGGGGCTGTACCAAATGCTTGCCAGAGAAAACGTGTATCGGTATTTCACACGCTTTTGTGCAGGGGCTGTGGTGGTGGCGCTGCCCGTAGCGCTGTTATTTTTAGTGCTGCAGCGGTATTACGTGGAAGGCGTTACCGGCGGCGCCGTAAAAGGGTAAACAAAGGCGAGAGAGGATAAAATCCTCTCTCGTCTTTGTTTTCTTGACAAAACAGCGAAGTCTTTTTATAATAAAATTGTAACCCCGTCACCAAGGCAATCTCAATCCCATTCATTACCGTGGTTACTATTACAATATCAAACTAACAGGTGATTCACTATGAACAAGTTAAAATTAGCGGCAATCATCACAATTGTTTTAATTATTCTTCCTAACATAATTTTTGGTGGATGGTGGCTCTATCGGAAGCAGAATAATAAACATGAAGCACAAAGCATGATGTTGATTTTAGCAGAAACGGAATGGATTACCGAGGATTCGACAGTAATTCGATTCAATTCCGACGGAATGGCAGCGATAGATGTTGCCACAGGTGATTTATATATGGAAATTGATACGGTGATTTGGGATTGTTGGATGATAGGAAATCGGTATGTGACAATAGAACTGTCTGCTGACAAAAAAACACTTGATGTGGTGACTCGCGATGGATTCCAATGGACTGAACTTGATCGGGAGGTTTGGAAACGGCAGGAATGAAGACGGGAGCCAGTTCTGTTGTCACCTTGTCGAAAAAAGAATAAACAAAAGCAACGGGGCGAGAGAGGCTAAAATCCTCTCTCGTCTTTGTTTTCTTGACAAAATAATAAAGTCTTTTTATAATAAAATTGTAACCCCGTCACCAAGGCAACCTCAATCCCATTCGTTACCGTGGGTTATACGTTGAACCACGCTGCTTTTTTGGTTTATCTGAATATGAGGAGTTGGAGAGATGACAAGACTCAAACGCTTTATTTGCTTATTGCTGGCTGTATTATTTCTGTTGTGCTCGTGCGGGAAGCCGTCTTTAACGAGCAAAAACAAAACCACCACTACGACAGCAATCGCTATACCGTCAAAAAGCAACGATGCTGAAGAAGTGTATATGACAGATTATCTATCTCACGTTTTAATGTATAAAATAGCAAATGATTATGCTGTGGCGTGTTCGTGGGAGTTTGGAGAAAAAGATGTGGTTCCTTATGAAGAAATCTTCGGTTATTTTCTATCCGCAGGATGCCATACATTCGACGAACGGATGATTAATCCATCAATTTTTCCGTATTATGACGAAGAAACGTTTTCGTATTCTATTCCGCACGAGATCGTGGATGAGTTTTTAACCCAACGGTTTAATACTATCGCCGACCCAAAAGCCATCACGTATTATAATCACCATAATGGGCACTATGAGTTTGAAGCGTTTACGGGAACGATTGACGAAACGATAGAAGTCGACTTTACCGCTAAACGTCGTTTGAGAGAAAATGTGTTCGAATTCAAGGCGCGATACGTGGATTATTTTTCGGATGATCCTATTCAGTGCAGTACGTTTGTGGTTGAATTAACGGCCAGTGGACACAAGATATTGTCACACAACCGAACTAAAGAAGAACCGTCAGAAGCGGAAAAAGCTGTTCGCAAAGTGTACGAACCATTAAGAGAAGATGACTCGTTCGATTGATAAAAAGAACAAGAAGGCATAGGACGGTTCTGTATCTTGACAACGAAAAAACAATTTTAACAAGCGATATGTTTGCGAGGAGTGTGGCGAAGTATGGATAGGCCTTTAACTGATAGTGAAATTTGCAAACTGCTGTATATGTTGAGTGAAATGCCGGATATTATTGATGATACTATTTATAATGTTATGCACGATTCAGAAGAAGATCGGCATTATTCCGCTGTTGCGGCAACGAATTATCTTAAGTGTTATGTTGAGATTATGGGTATACTGGGACAACCCCTTCCTTACAGCGATATGAAATCGTATTTTGCAAACAGCGGATGGCCTGAATATTATGAACAGTTCGAAAAAATCAGAAAAGAAGAGTCAACACACTACATTGGTGTACAGTTTTGAAGAACACAGGAGACAAGGGAGACAAGGGGGACAAGGGGACTGATTGTTGTGTTTAAAAAAATATTGAGTATATTGCAAAAGCGAAGCATAAAAACGACAATTATTTGTTATTTGTTGTTGCTGGTCGTTTCAATTGTCGGGGATTTCTTGGTTAAAAGTATCGGTTTAACGCAAGAAGATCTTTTGTACATAGTTTTATTTATGGTGACGATTTTTCCGCTCGGGTTAGCGTTCCTCTATTCTCTCGGTAGTTTGTTTAAAGACTGTTTCATTCGCCGCTTTTTGCGATTACTGGTTTATGTTATGGGCATCGTTTTTCCTATATTTGTCATAATCAATTGGTTACTCTCTTTTTTTAGATGAGAAAGGAACAAAAGGGTGAGGGACGGTTCTGTTGTCTCCTTGACGGAAAAGGAAAATAATTAAACAACGGGGAGAGAAATAGATGAAACTAATTTATCGAAAAGTGAATACCCCTAAAGAAAGGTTGCTTTCACAGTTTAGCCAATATGAAGAATTAGAAAAACACCATATATTTCAACTGTTTTCAAAATTTTATTCCTCACGCATTGGTATGCATACTTATGTTAATGGGGACAAAGTAACAGGGTATTGGGAAGGTGGGGTTAGAGATAGGATCGGTCACTTGGCAGAGGTGAAGAACTGGATGTGGCTTAAATTGAAAGAAACTGATAACGGAACAATCGTTAAAGGAATTATATGTTTGCAACCGTCTTATGTAATGTGGCTTGTATTGTCGTATCTTGTGATCTGGTTCGCTTCTTCATTTTTTGATTTTATCAAAGCAATTGTAATAACTGTGCTTTTTGGCTTTTTGCTCATATTACAACATATTCGTTGGCAAAAGGCAATTTCCCGCTGGCTGGATCAACAGTGCTTATTAGCCGAAAAGAATTTTAGCGTAATAGATGGACAAGGCGGCAATTACACCACCCCGCCCGAAAAAGAATAAAGCAAGGGTCGAGAGAGGCAAATATCCTCTCTCGACCTTGTTTTCTTGACAAAATAGTAAAGTCTTCTTATAATAAAACTGAATCAGTAGGAT
>JAZQTE010000251.1:0-1231 GCA_045630505.1 Acutalibacteraceae bacterium
GCGGTGCGCAGGTCGGCCAGCTCGTCCACGGCAGGATCAAGCTGTGATAAAAAGGAGGCCACCACCGAACGGGCAAACGCTTCGTTTGCGGAACGGCTGGGAATGATGAGCTTCATTTCGTTGATAGGACGTTTCATACGCGATTCTTCTCCTTTGACGGTGTTGTTTCCCATACGGGTAGTTTGTTAAGTCCTGCCAGCTTCATTACACGAAGCAGGCGCTCCGAAGCACCGACAACCAGTAGTCTTCCGCCGCGGCCCTGCAGCAGCCGATAGCGCCCCATAATAAGGCCGATGCCGGAGCTGTCCATAAAGGTGACACCCGAAAAATCCAGGCGCACCACCTGCGCCGCCGAGCGTTCGATGGCGGCGTCCACCTGCTCACGCACACTGCGCGCAGCGTGGTGGTCCAATTCTCCCGACAGCCACACGGTAAGCGCGTTTTTTTCGGTGCTCATGCGTATTACCATATTGATACCTCCGTTTCTGTACTTCCATTATACAGGCTTGTCCGTGCAAAATCACGGGAAACGTGGTGTCGCTTTCAAGCTCTTTTGGCCGCTTTTTTGGGGCTTTCGTCAAAACTACCAAAAGTACACTAAAAAATTTGACACACAATATATTGTGTTTTTCATTGACAAAAGGAACAATATATAGTAATATAGAAAAGCACCACCGCAGAAAGTGGAAATAAAAATAAGAGGAGTGGGAACGGTGATCGAACTGATTCGTAAAAGAAACGGCGAAACGGTTTCTTTCGATGCAAAGAAGATCAAGGAAGCAATGCACAAGGCAAGCATTGCCGTGGCCGACGAGAAAATTCCGGCCAAAACGTTAACTGATTTAACGCAGCAGGTCGTGGCTGCTATTCCTGAGGGCGCGGTGCCTACCGTGGAGCAAGTGCAGGACTTGGTGGAGCAAGTGCTGATTGCAGCGGGTTACGGTAAAACCGCGAAGGCATACATTCTGTACCGTGCCGAACATACCAAAATCCGTCAATCCGAAGCGGATCTGATGGATATTTATAAGGAGCTCACGTTCTCGTATGCGAAGGATGCCGATATTAAGCGCGAAAACGCCAATATCGATGCCGATACGGCCATGGGTACGATGCTCAAATACGGTTCCGAAGGTTCCAAGTATTTCATCGACAACTACATCCTGCCGAAGGATATTGCCGCTGCACACATCAACGGCGACATTCATATCCACGATAAGGATTTCTATATGCT
>JAZQTE010000252.1:0-1346 GCA_045630505.1 Acutalibacteraceae bacterium
GGCGCCACGCAGTTGACGCGAACGCCGCTGGGGCCCACCTCCCTGGCCAGCGCCTGCGTGAGTCCGATGACCCCTGCCTTGGCAGCGGAATACGCCACCTCGCACGAGGCACCCACCTCGCCTCACATAGAGGACACCGTCAAAATACGGCCGCTGTGCTTTCGCACCATCACGGGCACCGCTGCGCGGCACAAATGATACGCACCGTCTAAATGGACACCCAGCATACGCCGCCAATCCTCGGGTGATGTATCCGTGAGCAGCCCTTGCTGCGCCACGCCGGCGTTGTGTATCAGCACGTCGATGCTGCCGCAGCGCTCCAGCACCGCGTTTACCACCGCTTCGGCCGCGGTAACATCCGCTACGTCGCCACACACGGCAAACGCTTCGCCGCCGTTTTCCGTGATTTCTCGCACCACGGCTGCCGCCCCCTCGGCATCGGCACGGTAATTCACCGCCACTGCGTACCCTTTTTGGGCAAACAGCTTGGCGGCTGCCGCTCCGATCCCACGGGAGGCACCCGAAATCAACACCGTTTTCATCGTTTATAACTCCAAGGTGACGGATTTACCGCTAAACGAAAATGCGCGGTAGGTAACACCCGTCATATCAAACATTTTTTTCGAAGCGATCACCGAATCGGTGTCGGCGTACTTATCCTGCAGATAGATCACCTCGCGGATACCCGATTGAATGATCGCCTTGGCACATTCGTTGCAGGGGAACAGCGTGGTATACACCTTGGCCCCCTCCAAGCCTGCGCGACCGTGGTTCAAAATCGCATTAAGCTCTGCGTGGCACACGAACAGATACTTGGTATCCAGCGGTGCGCCGTCGCGATCCCACGGCATAATATCATCGGAGCAGCCGATCGGCATTCCGTTGTAGCCCATCGACAAGATCTTGTTATCCTGCCCCACGATGCAAGCGCCGACCTGCGTGCCGGGGTCTTTGCTGCGCTGTGCCGAAAGCAAGGCTACTCCCATAAAGTATTCGTCCCAAGACAGATAATCTTCCCGTTTCATAAGACGTCCTCCTCCAATAATAACGGCAGCTGCGCCGTATACGTTCGAAATGCAGTGGGTAACGCCATTGCAGCAAGCTCCTCTGCCGTTACCAGCACGTATCCCTCGGGCGGTTCAAACGGAGCCACCTTTAGGCATTCCCCCGTCATTCGCCATTCCACGTGCGAAAATACGTGCACACCCTCGCCCAGCGAAAACCGCTCACTCACCGAAAGCTGCGACAGCAACGGCAGCGTTTCGGACTCGGTGATATTCGGCAGCTCCCACAGCCCCGAAAGCAGGCCCTTGGCAGGGCGTTTATGCAGCAGCACACGCGGTGCT
>JAZQTE010000253.1:0-6488 GCA_045630505.1 Acutalibacteraceae bacterium
GGGCGTATAGCTCAGCTGGTTAGAGCGCCTGCTTCACACGCAGGAGGTCAGCGGTTCGAGTCCGTTTACGCCCACCACGAAAACGCCGTTAGGCGTTTTTTGTTTTTTATACCAACAGATAAAAAAGCAAGCACCCAACGGGTGCTTGCTTTTTGTGTTATAGTGTCACCTCTGCGGAGGAATTTTCCTCTTGAGCCAGAATGGCGTTCTTTTCCTTGTCAGCAATGCGAATAATCACTTGGAAGCCGATGGCGACCACCACCATCAAAGCGGAGAAGAACCAAAAACAAGGCATATACGAGCCGGTAATATCGTAATAGAGGTTGCCGATCGGTGTACCAAGACACAGCCCCAAGGAATTCATTGCCATAAACACGCCGAGCACCTTGTTATACGACGCTGTACCAAACAGATCGTTGGTGAGCAGCGGAAGCATAACGGTTTCCAGCGGAAGCGCTAAGCTACCGAAGCAGCTGCCGGCCATTGCCAGTGCCATACCGAGAGGGGAAGAGCTGAGCGTTGCTTTAGCCACGAACGCCAACACGGTGAAGATATGGCAAATAAACAGTGTAAGCTGCAAGCCTTTTTTATCGTACGTGTAACCAACAAAAAATTTCGATACGGTAAGCACGAGTGACGATACAGTGGAAACAGTGGCGACGAAAGAGGCACTGATACCTCTGTCTGTCATATGGGCGATCGTGATATTGCCGATGCTTTGCAGGCTGATACCTGTGAGGAAGATCATTACAGCTATCAAATAAAAATACAGTCTTTTCTTAACAACGCTGTATTCAATACCCACCCACGCAGCGCCGCGCGGTTTTTTCTTGCGGGAGGGGATGCTGTTGTCGGTGCTGCCTGCCGGGCGTTCGCGCATAAAAACAACGATTACCGCACTGATTGCCAACGTAATGACAGCAGAGAGCAGATAGGCTTTTCGGTAGCCAAAGGTTTCGCCGTTATTAATGATGGGAGAAACGATCTGCGCGGCAATGGCGCCGCCGATACCGTTGGCTGACATAACGATCCCCGTGTATTTACCAACATCTTGGTGGAACCAACGCCGCACGATCGTGCCGGCCATTGTGCCGCCAACAAAAACTATGCTGAAGCCAAGCAGGGCGCTGGCGATATAGAAATGATAAAATTCGGTGGCAACAACGCGTACAAACATGGAGGCTATCATAGCCACCAAGCCAACGCACGTCATTTTCTTTAAACCGAACCGCTGCGTCAGCGAACCGAAAAACAACGCGGATACCACTTGAACAATGTATCGAACACTGCCGTGGAACGAATAGAGGCTGCGAGGAATATCTAATGCTTCGGTGATAGGAACCAAATACAATCCGGCGTTGCTGCTGCAGAAACCGAGGCAGAGAAATTCCATAAAGAAACAGACGATCAAGATTACCCACTTGTAATCAAATGCGGCTGTTGACTTTTTTAAAGGCATTGCTTACCATCTCCTTTGTTCTTACACAGTATAACAACCGAAAAAGAGGAAAGCAATTAATAAATACTTATTTTAGCATAACAAAAACTTAATGCAAATCACGGTAGTAGTTTTCGGTGAAGGTGCGAAAAAGCTCTTCGTGCTCGGTGAGGGGACGGTCACTGCGCCAATACATTTTGGCAGTCCACGGTTCAAACGGATCCGCAAGGGGAACGTAACGGATGTTTGGAGAAAAGGAAACGTCGGCAGCGTGCGATGCAAACGAAACCCCCACGTTATCCGAAACCATTTTTTGCCGTGCTAAGTGGGAATAGTGGTTTTCGGTAGGATAAGGCATTCCTGCCAACTCAAACAACTGCCTAATGCGGTCACCCAACGAAAAGCCGGTGTAGGATAACAAAATTTTTTCACCCTTGAGCATACGTATGTCGATTTCGGTTGCATTTGCTAAAGGGTGGTCCTTGTTCAGCATTACCACGGGTTTGCTTTGAAACAGCACGACGCTTTCAAGTTCTACGTTAAAATGCGGCGGAACTTCATTTTCGTAGGATAATAAGAAGCTTAAATGCGTCGGGAAGCCGTGATCGTCCAGCTTTCTTGCGCTGGTGTTGGAATAGGACATTGCACAGCTTGGGAACTCCGAAGCAAAGGCCGAAATAAGGTTGATCCACAGAAATGAATTTAAGCTTGCGATATTCACGGTATCAGCCTGCGCCTGCAAGCTTTTTTTAAGCTCTTCCTTGGCGATTTCCAAGTTGTGCAGTATCTCGTTGGTGTGCTGTAAAAAAATTCTGCCTTGCTCGTTTAGTGTAATGCGGTTACCTGCGCGGTCAAAGAGTGAAACGCCCAATTCCTTCTCCAAACGAGAAACCGAGGTACTCAGTGCAGGGGCAGAAATAAACAAGGCCTCGGCTGCTTCGGATATTTTGCCGACAACGGCAACCTCTTTAAAATATTTCAGTTGTTGAATATCCATTTGGATCACACTCCGTTTCCACCATTATACTTGCTTTATGCAAGGTTTTCAAGTATCGGTAGAATATAACTTGACTTTTTACAGTAAGAAACCTATAATAAAGCCGTATTTTGTGGCAGACGGAGTGACGTGCAATGTATGATTTGATTATCAAAAACGGGAAAATTATCGACGGTACGGGCAGCCCTCGGTACTTCGCGGATATTGCTGTGAAGAACGGGAAGATCGCACGTATCGCGAAAGGTCTTGAAGGGGCGGCGCGCATTATTGATGCCAAGGGGCTTACTGTTACTCCCGGCTTTATCGATTCTCACAGTCATGCCGACAGTGCGCTCAAAAAATTTCCCGAGCTTATCGAAAAAGCCGAGCAGGGTATCACCACCTCCATTACCGGCCAATGCGGATCGTCCGTTGTACCGGAAGAAACACAAACAGCAGGCGAGTTCTTGGACGCTATGCAAAATATAAGCTACGGCGTTAATACGGTTCTGTTTATCGGTCACGGCACACTGCGCCGCCGAACGGTGGGCGTGGAAGACCGTGAACCCACGGCGGAAGAGCTTGAAAGAATGAAGGAGCTGCTGCGCGATGGCTTGGAGCACGGTGCGGCCGGTTTGTCCTTCGGCTTGTATTACGCGCCGGGTTGTTACGCCAAGCTCCCCGAGCTTATTGAGCTTGCACGTGTGGTAGCGGAATATAACGGCGTGCTTTCGGCGCACATTCGCAGCGAAAGTGATTTCGTGGCGAAGGCGGTTGAGGAGTTCATTACCGTCGTGCGAGAAACGGGTGTGCGTGGCGTGCTGTCACATCATAAATCCTGCATTAAAGAAAATTGGGGTAAAGTCAATCACACGCTGCGTATGATCGACCAAGCTAACGAGGAAGGCTTGGAACTGTATTGCGACGTGTATCCCTATTGTGCTTCCAATACTTCGCTTTGCGCCGTACTGATTCCTATAAAATATCGCGACCGTACCGATGAAGAAATTGTGAAGCTGCTTCGTGATCCCGCAATGCGTCAAAAGGTGTACGAGGATTCCCGTGCAGAGTTCGGCGATGATCTTAGCTGGATTATGGTTTCCAGTTGCACCAAAATGCCGCAAATTCAAGGCAAGCGCATCTCTGAAATTGCCGAGGAATGGGGCAAATCGCACTACGACACAGCGTTTGATATTTTGTGTGAAACCAACATTTCGTGCAATGTGTGCTCGTTCTCTATGTGTGAAGAGGATGTAGAAACCGTGATGAAGCATCCCCGCGCTATGATCTGCACCGATTCGGGTGTGGCGCGCAAGCTCACGTCGTATCATCCGCGCTTGCGCGGCTCGTTTCCGCGCGTGCTGGGACGCTACGTGCGTGAACGCGGTGTAACCACGCTTCACGAAATGATTCGTAAAATGACGGCAATGCCTGCTGCTGTGTACGGACTTACAAGCAAAGGCTTGCTGGCCGAGGGTATGGATGCGGATATTTGTATTTTTGATGCCGATGCTATTCTCGATCACGCGGACTTCGTGGATCCCACCAAGCGTGCCGAGGGACTTAATTACGTACTCGTCGCCGGTGAGATCGTGGCGGAAAACGCCGTCTACACCGGTGCTCGTCCCGGTAAGCTGCTGTTGCGTAAATAAAAAAGAAGGACCGTTCTCGTTTGCGAGAACGGCCCTTTTCCTCACTACGCGTTCTAAAAAAGCAGTGGGGGACTTGTCAAATCTTGAAAAAGGCGGTATACTGTTATCAATAATCGCAGAAAGGGGTGCCGAAATGGAGAAAAAGCGTGTAAAGCTTGGCTATCCGCACTTGGTAGCGTTTGGCTTTGCTACCGCAATTTTGGTGGGGGCGTTGGTGTTAATGCTGCCGATCTCCTCGAACGACGGTACGGTAACCCCGTTCTTATCTTGCTTATTCACTGCCACGTCGGCCACCTGCGTGACGGGGCTTGTCGTGGTAGATACATTTATGCATTGGTCGGTATTCGGCCGCGTGGTGCTTATCACGTTGATCCAAATCGGCGGCTTGGGCTTTATGGCACTAATGACGGCGTTCTCTATGGCATTGCATCGCCAGCTTTCTCTGCGCCAGCGCACGCTGCTGAAGGAAAATTTCAACGCGCCCGATACCGCAGGAATGGCAAAGCTTATCAAAAAGCTGCTTGTCGGTACAGTCACTGTGGAACTGTCAGGTGCGGTGCTGTTTGCTACGCGTTTCATTCCTAAATTCGGTTTTTGGGACGGGCTCGGTCGCTCGGTGTTTATGGCGATTTCTGCATTTTGTAATGCGGGTTTCGACCTTCTGGGCGATCAAGGAGAATATTCCTCGCTGGTTTCCGTTGCCGATGACGGTGTGATCGTTATAACCGCTGCGCTGCTCGTGCTTATCGGTGGTATCGGTTTTTTGGTGTGGGATGATATTGCAACTCACGGTCTTCACTTTAAAAAATACCGCTTACATTCCAAGCTGGCGCTCACAATGACGATTGGTATCACGGTAGCAACAACGGCATTGTTTTTGTTTTTGGAACGCGATCACACGGGTGCCGATGAGTCGTTTGCACAGCAATTACTGAACGCATTTTTTGCTTCGGTCACCCCTCGTACGGCAGGCTTCAATTCGGTAGATGTGACTCAAATGCACCCTGCTTCGGGAATGCTCACAACGATATTAATGCTTATCGGCGGCTCTTCAGGTTCCACGGCAGGTGGCATCAAAACTACCACGGTAGCCGTGCTGGCGCTTTGCTGTTTAAGCAATCTGTTCAATCGCTCGGGCTTTAATTTGTTTCGCCGCCGTCTGCCGCGTGATATTATCGTGCAAGCGTTAAGTGTTACCGTTTTGCAGTTATGTATGGCGTTTACGGGCGTTCTTTTGGTGAGCGCGGCCCAACCGGAGCTTAATATTACCGATGTCGTTTACGAATGCTTCTCTGCTATCAATACGGTGGGTATGTCCACGGGTATTACGCGCGAATTATCCACGTTTTCACAAATCGTGGTGCTGCTGATGATGTATTGCGGTCGTTTAGGCAGCTTAACGTTCGCTATGGTTTTCGTGCAAAAAACAAAGAAAGACTTGTTGCGCTATCCGGAAGAAACCGTCAGCGTGGGATAAGGAGTGTAGTGGAATGAAAAAGAATTTTTTGGTAATCGGCCTTGGCCGCTTCGGTGAGCATTTGAGCGTGCGTTTGGCAGAGCTTGGCAACGATGTTATGATCGTGGACGAAAACGAAGAAACCGTCACGCGTTTGGCCGGCAAGGTGACGTGTGCCCAAATCGGTGATTGTAAGAACGAAGACGTGCTTCGCAGCTTGTCTGTTCACGAGTTTGATATCTGTTTTGTGTGTATCGGCAGCGATTTCCAAAGCAGCTTGGAAATTACCAGCCTGCTCAAGGAGATGGGAGCCAAACACGTTGTCAGCAAGGCAAGCACGCGTATTCAAGAAAAATTCTTGCTTCGTAACGGTGCTGATGCGGTGGTATATCCCGAGAAAGATCTGGCGCGCAAGCTGGCGGTGCAGTACAGCGGACACAATATTTTTGATTACTATCAGTTGTCGGGCGATCTCGCAGTGTTTGAGATTGCGTTGCCCGGAGGCTGGGTGGGCAAGACGGTTATCGAAATCGACGTTCGCCGCAAGTACGATATCAATATTTTGGCCGTCAAACGCGACGGAGGTGTCTGCTTGGTTGGCCCCGATCTCAAGTTCATCAAGGGGGATCACTTGTTGGTGTTGGGTACGGGAGAACACGTGAACAAGCTCACACGCAACTCATAACGGAGAGATAATGGCTTTCCGATGAAAAAATTTAAAGAATTTAAAAATTTCTCTTGACTTTTCATCGGAAAGCCACTATAATCTTATTCGTTGCTAAAACACGCGCTCGTAGCTCAGCTGGATAGAGTGTTTGACTACGAATCAAAAGGTCAGGGGTTCGAATCCCATCGGGCGCGCCAAAATAACGGACACCACGAAAGTGGTGCCCGTTATTTTTTTGTTTGCCCGAAGGGATTCGAAAGGCCGTGAAGAAAACGCCACGGTGTGGCGTTTTTAGGCCG
>JAZQTE010000254.1:0-1910 GCA_045630505.1 Acutalibacteraceae bacterium
AAGCCATCATTGCGGATTATACCAAGGCCATTAAGCGCATCGAAGCGTTCTACTACGCCTTCCGCGCCCAGTGGTACAAGGAAAACAAGCCGCACGGGTT
This sequence comes from Acutalibacteraceae bacterium, assembly GCA_045630505.1. GTDB lineage: Bacteria > Bacillota > Clostridia > Oscillospirales > Acutalibacteraceae > RGIG3009. Next base: position 101 of record JAZQTE010000254.1, read on the forward strand.
CGATGTGCACGACATTCGCCTCGGCGCCGTGCTCGGCCGTATGAAGAGCTGCCGCGACCGCTTGCAGGATTACTGCGCAGGCAAGATCGATTCTATTCCCGAATTGGAAGAAACGCTGCTCCCGTTCCCGTACGGCACGTACAACGTGGCAACCGATGAATTCGAGCGTATGGAAGATGCGGTAAGCGAAGAGGAGATCATCGCCGGTATGGGCATCGCCTGCTTCAACAACTGGCTCGATACCACCACCGTTAATTTGATTTAAAGGAAAACCGCCGTGCAGCCGCACGGCGGTTTTTTGCTGTTGTATATGTAAAAATCCATATATTGTGGCGTTTTTCTTAAAAAATTATAGTATTTAATACCAAATGTGCATTTACATTTCTAAAACTTTGTGTCATAATAAACTATAACTCTTTATTTCCAAATTTATATATAAGGAGAGAGTGTGTATGAAACGGATCTTGGCATGGGTAACGGCTGCAGCGCTGCTCGTTACCTGCATGATTTCCGGCTTGGTACTGCCTGCTTCGGCATCGACCGTGGTTAACAATTTGATCACCAACGGCGATTTCGAAAACGGCACCGCAGGCTGGGAATCTGTCGCAACAAAAATCAAAGAAGGAGTAGGCTACGGCGGTAGTGTCGGCTTGGAATACGACACGCACGGTTACAGCAATTTCGCCACCTATAAGCAGGCGGGCGGCTTTGCGCTGGAACCGAACAGCACGTATCGTCTTACCTACCGTTATAAAGGTACACCCGTCTGTGTGTATCGTAACGGTGGCACGTATAACGATGTTAGCGAATTTAACATCAAAACCGCCACCCGCAGTTACGACGACTGGATGGTCTGGACAGTATTCTTCACCACGGGCGAAAACCCGTCGATGGATACGTTCCGCTTTGGCCGTACCACGTCAACCACCAGCGGCTCCACGTTTATCGACGATATCACGATGGAGAAAATGACTCCCGAAACCAACCAAATCGTTGGCGGCGAGTTTGATAGCTACGCCGATTCGTGGATGGGTACGATCGGCAAAAGCTGCGGCTTGGTCATCGTGGATGATCCGATCAACGGCGCTTCCAACACGGTGGCTTCGTTCTCTAAGGATACGGGTGCCACGTATTACAACCGTTTGTGGATGCGCCCCGGCCGCCGCTACGAACTCACGTTCCGCCACTACGGCGCCAACCTGACGTATCAGTTCGATAAGACCGTGGGTATCGATACCACCGGTAAAACGCTCGGTTATTGGAACCACACGGGCACGCACAACGACGGTTGGGAAAACGTGTCCTTCGTGTTTGATACGTACAACCAAAAAGGCGTTACCTCCAACGGTATGTATCAATTCTGCATTGGTACCGCCGCCGGTGCGTATATCGACGATGTGGTGCTGAAAGAACTCCCCGCCACCGACGCCTTGGTTCTCAACGCTACCGAGCTGTCGCTGCGCACGGGTAAACGCTATCAGCTCACCTATACCCGCACACCTGCCGATGCGGTGCTGCAGGGCGGCGAGCTTGCGTGGTCTACCAGCAACGCCGAAGTGGTTACGGTTACGGCAAACGGCGAACTGCTCGTTAAGGGCAACGCGGGTCAAAGCGCAGTTATCACGCTTTCCAACTCGTCGCTCAGCGCCTCCTGCACCGTTACCGTTCCCACCAACGATCCCGTGGTGGACGCGTTCTTCAAGAAGACGGGCATCGGTGAATACACCGTGACCGCCAAGAATTACGACGGTATCATCGGCGGCGAAGCCACGTATGCGGCTCTCACAGCGGCACAAAAAGAATACATCAG
>JAZQTE010000255.1:0-4812 GCA_045630505.1 Acutalibacteraceae bacterium
CATGGCTACGATCCGACTTCTTTTTTATTTGTTTAGTGGCAAGAAAAAGGACGCTGTGGAGCCGGAAAGGGAAGTGGTGGAGCTGTGAAAAGAGTTATAGCGTTTGTTTTGGTTGCGGTGTCCTTGGTTTTGTGTGCCGGATGCGCCGAGAAGGCACCGTATGAGGCTGCGTATGTCGAACTGGGAAACCCGTTGGAGGAAACCTATTTTGGCGGTATCAAAGCCCGTTCTGCGTGGGATGTAGAGGTGTACAAGAACACCTTATACATTGGCAGCGGTGACTATGACGTTAACCAAGGTCCCGTGCATATGTGGTTTTATGATTTTGACAAGGGCGAATGGGCACTTGAAGAATTCTTGGAAGATGAGCAAATTGCGCGTTTTTGTGAAATAGACGGCGTTTTGTACGCGCCGGGGATTGATCCGCGTGTATCTTGGGAAACGGGAAGCTATTACACGAACGACGGCGAAGGCGGTTGGGACACTCACATTGTACTGCCGGGCGGTGTTCATAATTTCGATATCGTTAAATTTGACGGCAAGCTGTTTGCAGGACTTGGTGTTGAAGATGGAAATCACCCCATCGTAACGAGCACGGACGGCGAAAACTGGGCTGCGGTACCGCTCTATAAAGATGGAGCGCCGCGTGAAACGAACGGCGCAACGTATATCCGTGTTTACGACTTCTTCACATTGAACGGTTCGCTATATGCCTATTTCTCAATTAGCGGTAACGGCGTGAAAGCGGCAAAAGAAATTTATCGACTCGACGGTGACAAATTTGTATACCACAGCGATATGATGCGCGATCTTCCCAGGATCAAATGTATCTATTTACTTTTGTATCAAAAAGTCGAATTCAAGGGGAAACAGTATTTCAGCACGGGATATTTGTACGAAACAGAGGATATGGTGACGGCGTCTCCCATAGATTTTGGCGAGGAAACGGTGGTTACCGATCTTCGCGTGATCGGTAAGAATTTGTATGCTCTCTGTGCCACGCCCATAAAAAACGAAGACGGAAGTACCACGTTCCGTAATTCCGTTCGTAAAAGCCGTAATGGCAAAACCTTTAACGAGGTGTTTTATTTCGATTATGACGTGCGAGCCTTAAGCTTCACCTATCACAACGATAACTTCTATTTTGGTATGGGTTATGGAGCGGGAACCACGGATTTCTACGAGGGTAACGGTATGGTCTTGTCGGTAGAATATGCCAAGGCCGGACGCTAAAGAGTATTAAAATCGGTATCTAAAAAGCCTCGGGAAAACCCCGAGGCTTTTGCTTATATTTTTTCCAAATATTCTTCTGCGTATTGCACGGCTACGGCACCGTCGGCAACTGCTGTAACCACCTGCCGCAACGGTTTGGTGCGTACATCGCCAACGGCGAATACTCCGGGAATGGTGGTTTTTGTGGTTTCGTCGGCAACGATATAGCCGTATTCATCTAATGTAACAGTGTTTTGTAAAAAAGCTGTGGCCGGTTCTCGACCGATGCTGATGAAAACGCCATCACACGGAAGAGGGGAACTTTCTCCCGTATTAACGTTGCGAACCGTGACACCGTTTACACGATCATCCGACGAAACGCCCGTCACGGTGCTGTTCCACACGAAGGTGATGTTTTCTGCTTTCATCAACGGATCGTGATAGATCTTGGTGGCACGAAGCGTACTGCGTCGATGCACTACGTATACCTTTTGCGCCAAACGGGATAAGTACAAAGCATCGGCAGCTGCGGAATTGCCGCCGCCCACCACAACAACGGTCTTGCCTTGGTAAAAGCGACCATCGCAATGGGCGCAGTAATGAATCCCTCGACCGGTCAACGCTTCTTCGTTTTCGATACCCAATTGGCGCGGAGAGGCGCCACTGGCGATAATAACGGTTTTGCCGAAAAGTGTCTTGCTGTCGGTAACAACGGATTTCACGGATTGCGAAAAATCGACAGAAAGAACGTCGGCATATATCGTTTCGGCACCAAAACGCTCGGCCCCTTGCTGCATTTTCATTCCTAAAGTGAAGCCGTCTACGCCCTCTTCAAAGCCGGGGTAGTTATCGATATCGCCCGTAAGCGCCATTTGGCCGCCTGCTGATAAGCGCTCGATCACCGCAGCGGAAAGTCCCGCCCGCGCAGCGTAGAGTGCGGCGCTGTAGCCTGCAGGGCCGCCGCCGATGATGAGAGTATCGTATATCTTTTCCATAATGGCCTCCCATTGATTGACAGAACCGCAACCGAGGTGTATACTGGAAACGAAATTAATCTTCCAATAAGGCTAAAATTTGAGCTTTGGGCCGTGCGCCTGCCGTTTTGTTCACGATAGCGCCGTCTTTCATAACAACCAGCGTAGGAATGCTGCTAACATCGAATGCTTGCGCCAGCTCGGGTTCTTCGTCGATATTCACCTTTGCCACCAAATATTGCGGATTTTCCTCGGCAATTTGGTCTACAAGCGGAGAAACCATACGGCAAGGGCCGCACCAATCGGCGTAAAAATCAATAAGCACTTTTTTCTCGGTTTCCTTCAATACGGTAAGGTTGTCTTTGGTAATCTTTAATACCGACATACTTCATCGTCCTTTCTTTGGTTGATAACTTTATTATAGCCGAGTTTCGATAAAAAGTCTATGGTGAATTTTCTTTTTTAAGGAGTGACCTGTGTGAAAAATAATTTTTCGTATTTTAAAAACACCGATTGCGAATATTTTCCGTGCCATAAAGTGAACGGTGACTTTTTTAATTGTTTATTCTGTTATTGTCCGCTCTATGCCTTGGGCGATAAGTGTGGGGGGTATTTTACGTATACACCGCAGAACATTAAAGATTGCTCCGGTTGCGCCATTCCTCACAGCGAGGGTGGGTATTTATACATTATGTCAAAGTTCGAGGAAGTATCCGAGCTTGCTAAAAGAAAAGAATGAGAACGAACCGCTTGAGTATCTCAAGCGGTTCGTTTTATAATGGTAAAAAGATTTTCCTGATGTCATCCAAGAAATAAGTAACAGCCAACAAATCGGCACAGCCGCCGGGAGAAAGGTTGCGAAGAGTGAAATCGGTATCCATTGCTTTCAACTGTTCTTCTGTGGGAATCGGTGAAGATGTCAATAAAGAGCGTGCATAGGTTGCCGCGTATGCGGCTCCGAATTCGCCGCCACGGTGATACAGCGCCGTATCCTTTACGTTGGCAATTAAGTGTATTAACGCCGTGCGCCCTGCGATCTCCGAAGAATGGCCGAGGCTGCGCGCTTCGTCAAACGCGGGGAGAGCATATTGGATTACAGAGCGAAATCCGCTTGCCGCTTCGCCGCGCACACCGCTAATGCCGTGCGAGTGATAATATTGCATCCCTGCGGTAGAAGCATCTTCGTTAAAATCTGCCAAAGCGCAGCGCCCCAATGCGGCGCAGAGATCTGTAATCGTTTCAAGCGTGGGCTGTGATTTGCTGAAAGGATAAATACGGCCGAGTGCGCCGCAAAGGATGCCAAAAGAGTAGATAGCCCCTTTGTGTGTGTTGATGCCGTTTGTGGCAGTGTACATCGCAAGCTCTGCCGATTGACCTGCTGAACGCAGCTGATTAAAAGTTTCCTCTACGGGAGTGTCTGCCGTGTTACGCCCGATGTGAAAGCATTGTTCAAAGTAAGGCCGCAAGGCACGGGCACTTTTAACAAACGTATCCATCGTCATATCGCGGTGGCTGCCGTTGTTGTTTTGGTCCACTAAACCCGGTTTTGGTGTGGTGTTAACCTCGTTTATTAAAGAGGATACAGCTAAATCGGATATAAGCGTACCGCTCTCGTTAGCGAAAAATTCGGTGATCAGCCGATTGGTTTCGGCTTGCAATTCTTCAACGGAATGTGCGCGGCTTGCTGCACAAGAACGGCCGGGCTTGCCGCAAATCAAGCAACGGCGCTCGGTGGCACGTTCTAATTTGCTGCCGTCTACATCAATAACGTCCATATCAAACAGCCGACCGAGCGGCGTTTCTTCTTCGACCTTTACGCAAATGCGCTTTAATTCTTGCGGATCGATAGCCACCGCGTACAACGCTTCACAGCCCGTACTTTCCACAAGCGTGTGTTCTTCTTTAACGGCGTTTTCCGGAAGAAGCTTGCACAACTGCAGGTGCCCCCAAAGGAAAGCATGCTCGATTTCTTGGGTGTGTTTTATCGGTCCCGCGATGTTCATTGTGAAAGAAACGAGGGGGAGCTTATGTTTTTTTAGCAGTTCTTGTTGACGAGCAACGCGGCTTTCGCGGGCTTCCAGCATTTGCTCCAACGTTACGGTTTTAATCATCATAAAATCAGATCCGATTGTTTCTTTTGCTGGTCGTCTAATCTTGCCAGATTGATTTCAGCGTTTTCACCGACGCAGCCTACCAGCAAATAACGGCGCCCCAAGCGATCGTAAATAAAATGATGCAAGAGATGGAAATTTTCAATTTTTCCCGTACGGGACACGTGAATGCGCGGCCCCGTACACGGATGGAGTTCGCCGCCGATAGAAACGTGGTGGTTGTCGTGGTAGGTGATCGGCAAATCGGCCGCAATCATCTTGTTAACCTTTTCTTCCAATTCGGCAATATCAAATTCGGGTTTTTGATCGGGGAAACTGATGACAAATCCGTGCTTAACATCATCGTGCCCGCAACGCGCCAAATCTTCCGCAGGCATATGCAGCTCGCAGAGGTCTTCGGCGGTGTGAGCCATCAAGCGGTAATTCAGCGATCGGTATACCGTTTCGCGAATTTCTTGCGGTTCTGGGCCAAACAGCGTGGGACGCGAAATGAGCACCTGCTCGCCCACACCAAT
>JAZQTE010000256.1:0-3938 GCA_045630505.1 Acutalibacteraceae bacterium
CCCGTGGTCGGCTCGGAGCAGGGTGGCATTCGCCCCGTGCTGATCGTGCAGAACGACGTGGGAAATCGGTTTAGCCCTACGGTGATCGCTGCGGCCATCACCAGCCAAAAGGATAAGGCGCGTTTGCCCACGCACATTCAGGTAAATTCTGCCGATAGCGGCTTGGCGCGCGATTCGGTGGTGCTGCTGGAACAGATACGCACGTTGGATAAACGGCGGTTAAAGGAACATATGGGGCGTTTAGACGACTATTCCATGAACCGCATCGATCAGGCGCTGCAGATCAGCTTTGGGCTGACCGCGGCGCAGAGCAACCGTCCGTGACGGTTGCTTTTTTGTTTTTGCGCAGGCTTCGACGCATTCTGCGCGGAATGTGAGGTATACTGTATGCGTGTGAGTGCTTATAGGCAAAAACAGTCTGTTTTTGTGCATTGTATCTAAAAAGCAACCATTGTGAGTGTTTTGGTTACTTGAAAGTGTCCAGTTTTCCTTGACAGTGCGGCTTTTGGTTGATAAAATAAAATTAAGTATAGACAAAAGGAGAGAGCGTATGAACGGGCAACGTGCCACGGTAGAAACCGTGTTTTCGCAAGAATGCTTTGCGGCGTATGATGTGCTGGGCTGTCACCGCACCGAGCAAGGATACGTGTTTCGCGTGTGGGCGCCGAATGCCCGTGCCGTTTCGTTGGTGGGGGATTTTAACGGCTGGAACAGTACGGCGCTGCCGATGGCGCGCGTTGCCGAAAACGGCGTTTGGGAATGCACGACCGCCGATGCTAACGAATATGATGCCTATAAATATTACGTGACGCGGAGCGACGGTTCAAGCGTGATGAAAGCCGATCCTTATGCCTATCATTTTGAAACGCGCCCTTCTAACGCCTCCAAGGTGTACACGCTTCCTGCCTATTCGTGGGGAGATGCCGAGTGGCAAAGGCGCAAAGCGAAAGACGGCGTGCACAACGTTCCCGTAAATATTTACGAGGTACACGCCGGCTCGTGGAAAAAACACGAAGACGGCAACGCATTTTCGTATGAACGGCTGGCGGACGAGCTGATTCCGTACGTGTGCGAAATGGGGTATACCCATATTGAACTGATGCCACTTGCGGAGCATCCGTTCGATGGCTCGTGGGGGTATCAGGTGACGGGGTATTACGCCCCTACGTCACGCTACGGCACGCCCAAGGAATTGATGGCGTTTGTAGACCGTTGCCATCAGCACGGTCTGGGTGTGATACTGGATTGGGTGCCGGGGCATTTCCCCAAGGACGAATGCGGCTTGTACCGCTTTGACGGGGAGGCCTGCTACGAATACGCTGATTGGCGCAAGGGTGAGCACAAGGAATGGGGCACCTGCGTGTTCGATTACGGTAGGCCCGAGGTGCGCAGCTTCCTTATTTCCAATGCACTGTATTGGCTGGAAAACTATCATATTGACGGTATCCGCGTGGATGCGGTGGCGTCGATGCTGTATTTGGATTATAACCGACGCGAAGGCGAGTGGGTGACGAACGGGCTGGGTGGCCGCGAAAATTTAGATGCCGTTGCTTTCCTGCGTGATCTTAACACCGCCGTGCTTGAAGCGTTTCCGCATACGATGATGATTGCCGAAGAATCCACGGCGTGGCCGTTGGTATCCCGTCCTGTGAGTGAGGGCGGCTTGGGCTTTAATTTTAAATGGAATATGGGCTGGATGAACGATATGCTGCGTTACGCCGCCACCGATCCGCTGTTTCGAAGCTACGATCACGGGGCGCTCACGTTTTCGTTTCTCTATGCGTTTTCGGAAAATTTTGTGCTGCCCATTTCGCACGACGAGGTGGTGCACGGCAAGGGCTCGCTTATTAACAAAATGCCGGGCGAGTACGAGCAGAAATTCGCAGGTGTGCGCCAGTTCTTGGCGTATATGATGGCGCATCCTGGTAAGAAGCTCACGTTTATGGGCACGGAATTCGGCCAGTTCATTGAATGGGATTATAAAAAAGGCTTGGATTGGCTGCTGCTCGAGTATCCGTCGCATCGTACGCTGCAGGCGTATACGAAGGCGCTTAACGCTTTTTACCGCGAACAGCCTTCGCTGTGGAAAAACGATTTTTCGTGGGACGGTTTTTCGTGGATTGCAAACGACGACGCTGCGCAAAGTGTGATCGCGTTTTGCCGCAAAGATGGCTGCGGCGACGAGCTTGTGGCGGTGTGCAATTTTACGCCCGTGCAGCGCGAGGGTTACCGTATCGGTATGCCGCACAGTGGTGCCTATACGCAGGTGTTTTCCAGCGATGCGGCCGCGTTTGGCGGCAGCGGCTGTGATAACGGTATCGTGCAGACGGAAAGCACACCGTGGCACGGGCTGGAGCAATCGGCGGTACTGACGCTTCCGCCGTTATCGGTGCAGTTCTTTAAACGTTGTTGATATTATAAAATCGAAGGAGGTCTTGCGTGATGTTTCGCAAGCAAGAATGTGTGGCTATGCTGCTGGCAGGCGGACAGGGGAGCCGTTTATACGCGCTTACCCGTACGGTTGCCAAGCCTGCCGTGCCCTACGGAGGAAAATACCGCATTATTGATTTTCCGCTTTCCAACTGTGTGAACTCCGGCATTGAAACGGTGGGCGTGCTCACCCAGTATCAGCCGCTGGAGCTGAGCGATTATATCGGTTCGGGGCAGCCTTGGGATCTTGATCGTATGGATGCAGGCGTGCATTTGTTGCCGCCGTATCAGCGCAACAAGGGCGCCGATTGGTACAAGGGTACGGCTAACGCCATTTATCAAAATATGGTATTTATCGAACGCTATGATCCCGAATACGTGCTGGTGCTGTCGGGCGACCATATTTATAAATTGGACTACGCCAAAATGATTGCCGAGCATAAGAAAAACAAGGCCGATTGCACCATTGCGGTAATCGAGGTGCCGAGGTCGGAGGCGAGCCGTTTCGGTATTCTCAACACGAACGAGGACGGCTCCATTTATGAATTTGACGAAAAGCCTGCCGTCCCCAAAAGCAATCTGGCCACGATGGGCATTTACGTATTCAACTGGAAGAAGCTTAAAGCGTACTTAGAAGCCGACGAACGGGATAAGAAATCACAAAACGATTTCGGAAAAAACGTGTTACCGGCGATGCTTTCGGCAGGCGAGCGGATGTTCGCCTACCGTTTTGAGGGATATTGGAAGGATGTTGGCACCATCGACAGCTTGTGGGATTCCAATATGGATCTTTTAAACCCCAACGTGCCGCTTGATCTGTCGGATGATACGTGGCGTATCTTTTCTCGCACATCGGGTTTACCTCCGCATTACATCGGCGCTACCGCCAAGGTGCAAAACAGTATGATCTCCGAAGGCAGCAAGATCTACGGCACGGTGGAAGGCTCGCTTATTTTCGCGGGCGTTACCGTGGAGGAGGGCGCTGTGGTGAACGGCTCGGTGATTATGCCGGGTGCGGTGATCAAAAGCGGTGCCACGGTGCAATACGCTATCGTGGCGGAAAATGCCGTTATCGAATCGAACGCCGTGGTGGGCGAACTGCCCGAAAACGTGCCGCAGCCCGATGATTGGGGTATTGCCGTTGTTGCCGCCGGTGTGACGGTGGGCGAGGGCTGTGTGATCCCTGCCACGGCAATGTTCGATACGGATACGGTAAAGGAGGAGGGGTAATATGCGTTATAATCGCGCGTTAGGCTTGTTGTTTTCCAATATGCACGATGAAACGTTGCCGGAGCTTACGGGCGTTCGTGCCATGGGCTCGGTACCGTTTGGTGGGCGTTACCGCCTTATTGATTTCACCCTCTCCAATATGGTGCACGCCGGCGTTTCCAAGGTGCTAGTTATTACCAAAAGTAACTATCAATCGATGCTGGATCATTTGGGCTCGGACAAGGCGGGGGATCTGTCCCGTAAAACGGAGGGGCTGTATTTTCTTCCCCCGTTTGGCG
>JAZQTE010000257.1:0-2230 GCA_045630505.1 Acutalibacteraceae bacterium
TGGCCGCTTTCGTCCAGCGTGCCGATAACGTGTGCAGCCAGCTCGCTGCTTGCATAACGAAGCGGCACGGTATATTGCGAGATCCCTTGCGCCAACGGCAACGGCTTATCCGAGGTGACTGCAATCGGCTTTCCTTCCGCCAAGCGGGCACGCAGAGCTTCAAAATTCTGCGCAGGATAATAGTCGGAAAACGCCGCCAACGCCGCCGACGTTCCCACCACGGCAGCGGCGTATTCACCGCCAAGATTCGTCAGGCGCTCCAGCTCTCTGTCGTACAGCGTTCCGCGAGTTGAAGACAGCGTAATTGTGAGGGACGATTGCGTTTCGGCCACGTCGGCATACGCCCCTTGCGTGAGCGAATACAGACGGGCTATAAGGCCGCTGAAGGCAAACATCAGCGCCGCGAATAAAACGAGCGCACGTTTTTTCATAAAAAAACTCCTTTCCCAAGGAGTATACCCTGTAGGAAAGGAGTTAATCATCGGCCTTGCGGCGCAAGTAGCAGCCAAGCGGCAAGGGACGCTCGTAAGGAATGCTCACGGGCATGGTGGGGTGCGGAGCCGAATCAATAGGCTCGCCCTCGCCGTTATACAGCTCGGTAACGGTGAGCGTGAACATTTCCTCGTTCGGCATCAGCACCTCCAGCGTATCGCCCTTAAAGAAACGATTGCGCTGGCTGAGCAGCAGACGTCCGTTTTCATAGCCCGTCACCACGGCGGTAGCTTGATATTCACGAATATAGCTGTTGGTTTCGGTGTTTTGCTGCGGCTGACCGAAATAAAAGCCCGTGCCGTAAGGACGGTGGCTAACCTTATTCGGCTCTGCCTTAAGCCACGCAGGCTGCACGTAACCTTCGGGACACCCGGCGGCAAAATAGCCGTCCAGTGCTTGGCGGTAGGCGTTGGTGATGCCTGCCACGTAGAACGCCGCTTTGGCGCGGCCTTCGATTTTAAAGGAGTCGATCCCTGCACGGCACAGCTCCGGCAAATGCTCGATCATACACAGATCGTAGGCGTTGAGTAGGTGGGTTTCCCCTTCCACCTCGTCGACAGTAATGGGTTGGTTCGGCCGTGTAGGCTCCACCAAATAATAGCCCCAGCGGCAAGGCTGTGCGCAATCGCCGTGGTTGCCGTCGCGCCCCGTAAGGTACGTTGACAGCATACACCGCCCCGAATACGCCATACACATAGCTCCGTGCACAAACGCCTCCAGCTGCAGCGCCTTGGGCGTTTTGGCACGGATTTGTGCAATTTCCTCCAGCGAAAGCTCGCGTGCCAGCACCACGCGCGTGGCGCCCATATCGTACAGCGTTTGCGCCGTTACGTAGTTCACCACACCCAGCTGCGTCGATACGTGCAGCTCACAATGCGGTGCATAGCGCTTCGCCAGCGCCATCACACCGGGATCGGCGGCGATCACCGCATCGGTGCCGATATCGTCCAGCAGCTCAAGATACTGCAGCAGCAACGCCATTTCCTCGTTGCGCGGCAGCACGTTGCAGGTAACGTAGACTTTCACGCCTGCATCGTGGCATTTTTGCACCGCCTCACGCAATTGTGCCTCGGTAAAATTAGCAGGGGCTCGGCGCATGCCAAAGCGCGTTCCTGCCAAATAGACCGCATCGGCACCGTAAAGGAGCGCCGCATCCAGCCGTTCGGCGTCGCCTGCAGGTGATAAAATTTCAGGTTTCATATTCTCAGCCATACATACCGATCCCATATCTTCTGCACACCGCTTGATGTTCATTATACGTTTTGGAATAATACGTGATGTTGGTGTCGTAATCGGTGGCAAAGAAATAGCACTGCATCACGGTTTCGTTTTCCGAGGGTGTCAGCACCGCTTTAATGGCGGCAAGACCGGGGTTGTTGATGGGGCCTGCAGGCAAGCCTTCACGCTCGTAGGTATCGTACGCCACGTTCACCGTGCCGCCCACGAACATTTTTTCAATGTAATCGCCCGTGGAGTCGCACTGCAGCTTGGGATACACCGTAGGATTCGCCATACGGTTGCTGATCACGCGCGACACCATGGCCATATCCTCGGCAGAGCCGGCTTCGCCTTGGATGATCGAGGCAAGCACGATCACCTGATCCATCGTGTACCCTTTGGCGCTGATGGAAGCGCGCAGCGTGGTGTTCAGACGGTTGGCAAAATTATCCAGCATCTTGCGCACCACGGTTTCGCCCGAGCAGCCCAAATAGAACTCGTAGGTATCGGGGAACAGATA
>JAZQTE010000258.1:0-1820 GCA_045630505.1 Acutalibacteraceae bacterium
CCCGACTTCTTTTTTCGAAAAGGTGTGTTATGATAGCAATCAGAGGTGATAGTATGAAACCCTTAACCGCAAAACAACAAAAGGTTTTGGCCTTTTTGCAGGAACGCGCGCAAACGGGCGTCCCCCCCACGGTACGGGAAATTTGTATGGCGTCGGGCATTCGCTCCACGTCCACTGTCCACACGTATTTAAAGATTTTAGAAGAAGGCGGCTACATTGAACGCGACGGCCGCTTAAACCGCAGCATCCGTATGCCGGGCGAAACCGTGGCTCGCGTACCGTTGCTCGGCAAAGTCACGGCCGGTATCCCCATCACGGCCGTAGAAGAAGTGCAGGATTACGTTCCCTATTCAGGCGGCGGATATGAACCGGGTGAGCTGTTTGCCCTGCGTGTATCGGGTACCAGTATGCTGAATGCCGGTATTTTGGATAAAGATATCGTCATCGTCCGCAAAACACCTGCAGCCGATAACGGCGATATCGTCGTTGCCTTGATCGGCGACGAAGCCACCGTGAAACGCATTTATTTTGAAAGCGACCATATTCGCCTGCAGCCTGAAAACGACGCGTTTGAGCCCATCATCGTAAAAGAAGCAGTGGTGCTCGGCAAGGTCATTTCATTGGTGCGTAATTTCGGATGAGCACGCCAAAATATGTTGTCAGTGCGTGCTTGTGCGGAAAGCCCACGCGGTACGACGGCAAAGCAAAGCCTGCAGATCCTGCACTTGAAGCACTGGTCGAAAGTGGCGAAGCGTTGCTTGTCTGTCCCGAATGCATGGGGGGCCTCCCCACTCCGCGCCCACCGGCCGAGCTCCAAGGAGATCGCGTTATCAACACCGTAGGAAAAGACGTCACGGCACAGTATGTAAGCGGCGCAGAGCAAGTGCTGGCTTTGTGTAAAATGCACGGTATCCGCACCGCCATTTTAAAGCAAAACAGTCCCTCGTGCGGATGCCGTTTCGTGTACGACGGCACGTTTTCACGCACGTTGGTGCAAGGGCGCGGTATCACCGCCGCGCTGCTGTATCAGCACGGTATCACGGTGTACGATGAAACCGATTGGCAAGAAAATAAAAGCGCATCGGGTTGACAATCCGATGCGTTTTGTCTATACTATAAGAAGGATCACATTCACACGGGGCTGCAAAGGTTTCGACGGGGATCGTGAGCCTCGGTAAGCGAGTAGCGGTGCAGAACCGCTATAAAATCTGCAAAACTAAAGTAAACGACAACTCTAAAGTTGCTCTCGCGGCCTAATTAGGCTGCCGTCCCTACCCGAAGTACCGCGGTCGGGATAGGGGCGTCATTTAGCGGTGCACGTGAACGGGCGGCTGTCGCTTCGCCCGTCATGACTTGGCGACTACCGTAACTCACAGCCTGCCCACCGGCGTTGAGTGAGGGGAATCCTAAAAGACGGGCTGCACTCGGAGAAAGCCTTGGTAAGTGATTTTCGGACAGGGGTTCAATTCCCCTCAGCTCCACCAAAAAACCATCTCCGCCCTTTTGGGCGGGGATGGTTTTCTTATGCTGAGGGGAATTGAAAGCCCGTTAAGAAAACGCCACGGTGTGGCGTTTTTAGGGCGTCGGGTTCATCCGCCCTAACGGGCTGTACCGAAACTCGCAGACGAGAACCATCTGCCTCACTGCACAACACACCTCAGCTCCACCAAAAAACCATCTCCACCCTTTTGGGTGGGGATGGTTTTCTTATGCTGAGGGGAATTGAAAGCCCGTTAAGAAAACGCCACGGTGTGGCGTTTTTAGGGCGTCGGGTTCATCCGCCCTAACGGGCTGTACCGAAACTCGCAGACGAGAACCAT
>JAZQTE010000259.1:0-2950 GCA_045630505.1 Acutalibacteraceae bacterium
ACCATCGATGCCCTCTACGCCAAGCAACCCCTCCTTCGACGGGGCACGCTTGCGGCGTTCCTTTCCCACGATTTCGGGAGCGTAGGCGTGAAGCACACGCTCGGTGGGGAGCGAGCCGGCAATACGATCGCGGATCATAAAGCCGGCAGCGTCACTGTCGGTAAGCACCACCAAGCCTTGCGCCTTCGCTAAACGGCGCAGCAGCTCCATTTTTTGGGGTTGCTTAAAAATTCCGAAGCCCTCGGTGGTAACCACGGTGGCGTTCACCACCGAATGTAAGCGAATCTCATCGTACTTTCCCTCTACCACGATGGCTTCACGCACGGTGGGGATCATTGCGTTCTCCCCAGCTTGGCGGTAACGATCAGCTTGGCAGCGGTTTCCTCCAAGATCATCCGCTTATCGCCCGAATAGGATTTCAGGCGACGGTCGGCTTGTGCCAAAATATCCAAGCTTTCGCGCAACGATTCCAGCGACAAACGGCTGCAATCGCGAGCAGCGTACCGCAAACGAAACGCTTTGCTTTTATAATCAAATTCTTCCACCAGCGTTTCGGCACGCTGGCCGCCGATAGCCGCAAGCTTTGCGCGATACAGATCGGTGTAGGCGCTCGAGATCGAGGCCAAGATCATCAGCGGCTCCACACGCATTGAAAACAGACGGTGCAAAATTGTGTAGGCGTTTTCGTAATTGTGTTTCAAAATGGCATTGGACAGATCAAACACCTGCGCGTTTAAGTTTTTGGTGGCTACCTCGCCCAGAATGGAGGAAGTGATCTCCCCCGTACCGGCTACGGCACAAAGCTTATCCAATTCGTTGAGAAGCAAATTCATATCGTTGCCGCATTGCTCCACCAATTCTCTGGCCACGGCAGGGCTGAGCGTGCTGTGACGGCGACTCGCCCCTGCACACAAAATACGTACGATCTCCTCGATGCTTTTGCGCGGGAATTGCACGCAATAACCGTTTTTATCCACCGCCTCGATAAACTGGCGCCACTTGGCGTTCGGCTTTCCGTCGTTCAACAATGTCGTCATCCAAAATACCATCACGGTATCCTCGGGAGGATCCGACACCAAGGCCATTGCACGGTCAAAAACGGCAGCGGCCGTTATGTCTAAATTGCTCACCGCCACGCATTTGCGATCCGCCATCAGCGGCAAGGCCTCGGCAGCCTCCTCCACGGCATCAAACGAGCATTCCTGCCCGTCAAAGCGATGCATATTGAACTCGGCCAAGCTATCGTTCGGGCGTATGCCTGCCAAACGGATCACCTGCTCGGCGTAATGCGCGGTGAGATAGCTTTCCTCACCGTACAGCAAATACACCCGTGCCGGTATCTCCTGTTTCAAATGCAGTTTTAAGTCTTGTTCCGTTTTCGGCATACGAACAACCCCTTACTGTGATTTGAGCAACCATTCACCGTCGCGTATCCACACGCTCGGCCAACGGTTTCTTTCTTTTTCTATGCGATAAACGTTTCCGTCTTGATATACGGTAATACTGTCCTTCGTGAACACGGCATCAGCCGCCTTTGGCGCTCCTGCCGTGAAAGCAATGCGTTTTCCACCCACGACCAGCTCGGCCGTTTGCACGCACTGCAGTGCTTGGAAGCGTACGGTTTCTTTTAAAAAGCCAGCCGTACTCTCTGCTGCAAACGGTGTATTTGAAAGCACCCACACCGCCGATACTTGCGTAATATTTCTTTGGTTAAGCGCGTGCTGAACGTCGTACAGCAGCGATAAATCCTCGGAAGCGATCACCAGTCGCGTATCGTTTGATTCGTGTATTAAAATCGCCATACCTACGTCGGTATCCAGCGGCTCAAGCCGCACGGTATCCCGTTGCTGAACGAAAAAGCAAACGCTGCCTGCTACCAGTGCCGCTGCCGCCAAGCACGCCGCCAACGCCAAACCGCGATGCCGCCACAAACGGTAACCGCAGGCCACGAGTAACATTCCGCCCAGCAGCGCCACCGTTACGTAAAGAGAACGAACGGATACCGCAGGAACCGCCAGCAGCTTGGTGGCGGCAAGCAATAATTTGGAAAGCCAGCCTGCAGCAAACAGCAACGGCTGATACAGAACGGAAACTCCCGTGAGCAATAACAGTATAGCCAGCCATCCCACGATCAGCAATGCCATCGCAGGAAGTGACAGCAACACGTTGGCAAGCACGCCCACCACCGAAACCGCACCGAAATACAGCACCGTTACGGGCAACGTAGCCACCGTGGCCGACAGCGTAACCGCCACCGCAGAAGCAACGGGACGCCACAACCGCTTGCCAATATCGCCAAGCGGCAAACGCATCAGCAGCCGCGTGAGCGGTTGCGAGAAAAACACCAAACCGAACGTAGCTAAAAAAGAAAGCAGCAAGCCGGCATCATACACCGAGAACGGATTTTCCACCAACAAGCAAAGCAGGGCAAGACCAAGTGAATTGCGCGCATCGGCTTGCCTGCGCAAGCACAGCCCCACAGCCACCACGGCGCATAAAAAGCCTGCACGGATCACCGAGGGCGTCCACCCCACCAGCATCGCAAACAGCACAACAGCGACGGCCGTTGCCACACTGCGTACACGCCGCGGAACACGGCAACGCTTCAGCAGCTGCAGCAGCACCTGCGTGAGCACCGATAAATGCAAGCCCGATACCGCAAACAGATGCGTAATGCCACACCGCCGAAAGGCAAGCGCCGCAGACAGTGACAGCGTTTCGTCGGCACCCATGCATAAACCCGTAATCACGGCACCAATATCACCGCTAACCAAGCAAAGAACGCGGCTCGTTAAAGCGTCGCGCGTATCCCCGAACCACTCAAGCAACGTGGGCCTGCCCGCTGTGATCTGCCAGTTCAGCACGTCTTCCTCCACGGGCTCGGCCCAAAGGAAGATCCCGCTTGCCTTGGCCTGCAGCCGTGATAGTGTATCGTCGCCGTTTACGTGCA
>JAZQTE010000260.1:0-3357 GCA_045630505.1 Acutalibacteraceae bacterium
GCACCGTGCAATCGGGCACGGAGGCGGGCGCACTGAGCTTGGGAGCGATGGACGCACCCAGTGTGAAATCCGCCGTGCCGCCCACGCCGAGGGCAAACGCTTTTTCTACGGCGGCGGCATCGTTAACGTTCACCGCCGCAAACAGCTTTTCACGGTACGGCAGCAGCGCCCCGATCACGGTGGCGCAATCACCGCACGCCCCTGCGTTGGGAGAATCTGCCGAATCCACCAGCACCACGGGCGCATCCTCGGTGTTTTGAAGGGCTTTTTCAATCACGGCCTCCACCGTTTCGAGCGGCGTTCCCTGCAGCACCTTGCGAATGGCGAACAGCTCACGGGCAAGCTCGGCCGCTACCCGTTCGGCGGTGGCAGTGTCGGCGGCGGTAACCAGCACGGTGGACGCAATATTCGCAATATCCATCCACGGCTGCACTTGAAACACCGAAAAATCGGCAATGGTGCCGTCCTTCACCAAGGCGTGGCCCTTATCCATCACGGCTTTCAGCTCGGGGGTGTTCGTGGTATACGCGTGGGCAGGCGCCATCATCGGCACGGCGGCACGCACCGAGCAGAGCGGCTTGCCTGCCAGCATAGCCATCGCCAGCGTGGCGGCACGGGCGCCCACGTTGTAGAAATCCAGATGCGGATAGGTTTGGTAGCCGCAAATATGGTCGGCCGCCATCATTTTTTGGGTGATATTGCCGTGCAGATCGCAGCAGGCGGTAACGGGCACGCTCTCCCCCACCGTTTCGCGAACGGCGGCAAGAATATCGCCGCACACGTCGTCGGACGTATCCGACAGCGTGGCACCGTGCAGGCTGACGACCACCGCATCGTAGGCCTTTTCGCCCAACAGCGCGAGGTTTTTCTTTAGAAATGCGTCAATAAATCGGCTATCCACCGCACCGCCGCTTTTAGCGCGGGCGACAATGCCTGCCGTTACGGTACAGCCGTGGCCTTGCAGCGTTTCCACGATGCCGTTGGCCGTATTCCCTGCGAGGCCCTGCAGCACGGCTTCGCCCTCCCAGTAGGTGTTGGAAAATACGCTCTCATCGGTGGGCTCGGGATTGAAGGAGTTGGATTCCTGCACCAAACCACACACAAATACATTTTTGCTCATCGTAGTCCTCCTTTAAATTTCACGCAAGCGGGTAAGCGGTTCGTCGGCAAAACGGGCCAGTGCTGTTTCGATAAATGCATCGCGCACCACCGAATCCACGTGGGTGGGGTACGTGATACACAATTCCTGCTCTTCGGGCAAGGCGATATAGCGGCAATTGCTGCCGTGCGGCATCGTGGCCACGTTGGCATCGGTTGTCAGAAGGGCGCCCAAGCCGGCAAGCATTAGATTATAGTTGAGAATTTGGCTGCCCTTGCTGGTTACCACGTAGGGGGAAATATCCGATTCGCCCAGCAAGAGGCGCCGTTTTTTGTAGGTGGCGGTGCCGGGTGACATATACACGAATTCCATACCGTGCAGCAGATCACGGTTGAGAAGAAGACGGTCTTCGCCGTATTCGCCGTCCACCAATTCACGGTAATTGAGCAGATAGGGGCGTACCGCTTCGGTTTCCGCGCCGATCGGCACCGCCACGACAAAGCGCTCTTTAAGCAGCGTGACCGCGGCGTAGCCGGCAGGAGGGGTATCGCCCGTATCAATGATCAGGTCCACGCTGTCCTTTTCCAGTAGCTCAAGCAGCTCGCGTGTGGGACGAATTTCGATGCGCACGTCGATCTGCGGATAGGCGCGGTGGAATTGCTTTAGGATGGCAGGCAGCACGAAATACGAAAGATGCGTACCCATACCGATGCGCAGCGTGCCTTGCTTCACTTCCCCGATCTGACGAATGAGGTTGGTAGCCTGCTTTTCGATGCCAAGCATTTTTTCCACCGCATCCATATACACGCGCCCCTCAGGCGTGAGCGAAAACGGCAGCGTTTTGCGGTTGAAAATGGGCGCGCCCAGCTCCGCTTCTGCTCGCTTGATGGCTGCCGACAGCGCCGGCTGCGATATGTACAGCTCCTCCGCTGCTTGGGATACGCTGCGCAGGCGGTACACCTCGTACACGTATCGCGCCGTATTATCCAGCATAGTTATCACCTTTTTATTATATCTAATGTACTGTTATATTGATTTGATTATATCACGGTATTGTGTTATAATCAAGAAAGAAATACAAAGGAGAGATGAAAATGGCGTGTAAAACCGTATTGGAGGCCATTGATGCGCTGAACAAGGAATACTTGGATATTCTGGAGGAGCTGTGTAACATCGAAAGTCCCACCGCTAACAAAGCGGCCGTGGATAAGGTGACGGAGTATATCGTGGCGTGGGCTAAAAAGCTGGGGCTGGACGTAGACGTGCGCCCCATGGAAAACGCAGGTAATCCTGCGTGTATCACGCTGAATCCCGAAAGCACCGCGGCGCCCGTGGTATTTTCGGGGCATATCGATACGGTGCATCCCTTGGGGCTGTTCGGCACGCCTGCCGTGCACCGTGACGAGGAATTTATGTACGGCCCCGGTGTACTGGATTGCAAGGGCGGCGTGGCGGCTTCGATGCTGGCGATCGCAGCGCTGCAAAAAAGCGGATTTACCGCCCGTCCCGTCAAGCTGATCGTGCAGACGGACGAGGAAACCAGCAGCATCACCAGCGGTAAGAAGACCATCGACTATATGATCGAAAAATCGCAGGGTGCGGCGGCGTTTTTAAATTGCGAGGGCTGCGTGGATTACAAGGCGGTGCTGTACCGCAAGGGCATCGTTCGGTTCCGCTTGCACGTGCACGGTAAGGCGGTGCATTCCGCCGTGTGCTACGAGGGTGCGAATGCCGTGGCCGAAGCCGCGCACAAGATCTTAAAGCTTGAGCAAATGAAGGATACCGAAGGTCTCACCTGCAACTGCGCCGTCATCTCGGGCGGCACGGTGGCGAACACCGTGGCGGCCGAATGTAATTTCCTCGTGGATATCCGCTTTGCGAACGAGGAGCAATATCAGCAGGCGTTGAAAACCGTGCAGGAGGTGGCGGAAAACAGCACCATCCCCGGTTGCACCTGCGATATCGAAAACGTAAGCTACCGCCCTGCAATGGAGCTGGTTGACCGCAACGTGGCGCTGTATGAACGCATAAACGCCATTTACGCCGACAACGGCGTACACGCCGTCACCAAGAATATGAGCCGTGGCGGCTCGGATGCGGCGTATACCACACGCGCAGGCATCCCCACCATCGACAGCTTGGGAACCGACGGCAGCGGCACCCATTCCGTGCGCGAAAAGATCAAAATGAGTTCGCTTGCCGAATCCGCCAAACGTTTGGCCACCGTGGCAGGAGAATTATAAGAAGTCGGGGGCCAA
>JAZQTE010000261.1:0-4785 GCA_045630505.1 Acutalibacteraceae bacterium
CCGATAAAGCGGTGGCGGAAACCAATACCAAAAACAATTCGATGCAGCGCAATCTGCGCGTGGCGAGTGACCGTCTGGGCTCGGCGTACGCCTATACCGATGAAATTATCAAAAAGGCAGGGATGACCGACCTGATCTTCAACGATGATTTTAACGATCCCAATTCCGTCGATAATCAAAAAACCAAGGCGGCAGGGTATAAGTGGTATCTCACGCGTCCCTACGGCGCTCCCGATTTGGACGGCGGCGATTACTCCGTGAAAAACGGTGTGATGACGGTGAAAAACGTCACTCCCACCTATAACTACGGCTTGGGCACGGTGGATACCGATTCGCACGTGGGCTTTACGTTTAACACGGGGTATCTGGAGGTAAAGCTTCGTATGCCGCGTCCGCGTGCCAATACCGCTACCGAAAAGGGCGTACCTGCCATTTGGGCGCTGCCTCCCGAAAAGCTCTACGGGAACGATACCCACTGGGTAGAGCTTGACTGGCTGGAATATTGGGGCGACGATTATTACACGGTATGCCTGCACGAGCAGGTTCGTCCAAACGGCGGCACGACCACGCAATGGAACAAAAACAGTAATGCGAGCTTCCACGGCCTTGGCGACGGTGAATGGCACGTGATGGGCTGGCTGTGGCAAGAGGGCTTGTTTATCACGTATCTCGACGGCAAGGAAGTAATGCGCCTTGAATGGTCGGAGGGGGATTTTGCTTGGCCCACGCAAACCACGGTGGAAGGCGAGATGCAGCTGGGTGCCTTCGTGCATTTAGACGAGCAATGTATGCCGATCACCATTGGCGGCTCAGCAGATAATCCGATGGAGCTTGATTGGGTGCGCGTGTTCGACGGTAAGACGAACGGTACCTACGTACCCGGTGAGGAAGAAGACGAGCCTACTATGTCGTCGGCGGAATTCGTGTATAATTTCGCGCTTGATTATTACGGCGATCCCATTAAAACGGTAACGAAGGATAACGTCGACGTTATACTCTCGGGCGAAACGGTTTGGAACGATCTGCCCGATGCTGTCAAAAAGCAGGTGAACGAATATCTGAAAAATAACGGACAAGCGGATTTTGATACCTTGCTTTTGCAAGCCAAAAAGGCGCAAAGCACGCCTGCAGACACCACTACAAAGCCGCAGGCTGCTACCACTCAAAAAACGCAGGCTGCTACCACTCAAAAGCCGCAAACCACGGTGAAGAAGCCCGTGGTAACCACGGTACTTGGCTCCACGCCGACCGTGGAAAATACCACTGCGGTGGAAACGACAACCACGTATCCCGTGACCAAGCAGGAGGGCACGCAGATCTACGTCACCACGACAACCACGGTGGCCAAGCAGGAGCAACCGCCGAAAGGCAACGCTGTCGGCATTATTATTGCCGTGGCAGCGGTGCTGGTTCTCGGCGGAGCTACGGCCGCGGTGGTAGTTTGGTATAAAAAGAAAAAATAAAACCACATACAAAATAATCCCCCCCCCCACCGGCGGGGGGATTTCATTTTCGGGCAAAGCCCTAATACTACTGGCAGCGCACAAGTGCGCTTTTTATTGGCCTGCCAGCCATGCAACGGCCGTTGGCGACCCGTAAACGGGTTGTAAATCTTTGCCGGCTCCCCTTGTCAGGGGAGCTGTCGGCGGCAGCCGACTGAGGGGTAGTCTTTTATTTTCTCTCCCTCCGTCTTTTTGCTTCGCAAAAATCCACCTCCCTCGCCAGAGGGAGGCAAGGCATAAAACACTTCCTACGTTTCCATTTGATTTCTACAATTTCTGTTCACCGCTAAACCTCTTTTGAATCACGCGACTATCGCGTGGTTTTCAATCACAAAAAAGCGTTGTGCCCATTTGAACACAACGCTTTTCATCATACCCAAGGAGTCCAGCCCGATTTTGCCGTGGTAGTCGCTGCCGGCTTTTTGGTGGTCGTGGGAGCGGCAGGCGCTTTCGTGGTCGTGGTGGTGGTCGTAACGGTGGTCGTGGTGGTGGTAGCCTCGGTCACAACGCCGCCGTCGGGTTTGGTTTCGGGATTACCGTCGGGCTTGGTGATAACGGTGCTGTCTTCGTCCACCGTCACCTTGCTGCCCTGCGTATCCGTCATTTCGGTGCCTTCCTTATCCGTTACCACAACGGTAACGGTGGTGACGGTGGTGGTGGCGAGGATCTCGTCGGGATCGTCGTCGACCACGACGTCGCCGTCACCTTGAATAATGCCGCCCGTGGTGGCCACGGTGGTGGTCGTTTGGGTAACGACGCCGCCGTCGGGTTTGGTTTCGGGATTACCGTCGGGCTTGGTGACGATCACGGCGTTTTGATCCACCGTGACCTTGCTGCCCTGCGTATCCGTTATTTCGGTACCCTCCTTATCCGTTACCACAATGGTAACGGTGGTCGTGGTGCCTTCGGGCTTGGTGGTGGTGGCCGTGGTGCCTTGGTTCGGCTTGCAGGCGCACAGCGCAAGCAACAGCAGGCACAGGAGAGAGATCGCGATTACTTTACGAAGCATGGCTTTTTCCTTCTTTCCTTTTTATTTTAAACGGTTCACCGTAAGACCGGTGATAAGCTTGGGATAGAAATAGGTGGATTTCTGGGGCATCTTTTCGCCTGCGGCGGCCACGTCGCGGATCTCGCTCACACGGGTGGAGTTGAGCAGGAAGGTGCCTTGGAAGTTCCCTGCCTTCACGCCGTCGATCGCTTCGGTGAAGCTGCGCGTGTAGGTGAGGTTGATCTGCTGCGCCATATTGGCCTTGTCGATTCCCAGCAGCTGCTCCAGAATCAGCGTGTGCAGCACGTTAACATCTAAACGGCGAGAGGCCTCGGAAAGCTGCGGCAGCGCTTGATCCATCACCGTGATATCACGCAGCGTGAGCAGCGCCGCGGTATCACCGCCCGTGTAGAAGCCGAAGGCGCGTTCGCCTGCGGCGTAGGCGGCATCCAGCTTTTCCTGCAGAGCAGAAAGCGCCAAGCCCTCCTCCACAGCAAACAGCTCGCCGCAAGCGGCCAGCAGCGCCTTGGGATCAAAATCGGGCAGGTCGCGCAGCAGACGGTGCGTGGGCTGTACCACCAAGCCGGGGTGGCTCATTTCCACCATCATCATCATAATATAATCCGAATCGGCGCCCTCGGGCGTGCCGTTTTCGCGCAGCCAGTTGCGATAGTTGATCGCCGTTTCGTAACGGTGGTGGCCGTCGGCAATATACAGCTTGGTATCCGCAAAGCGTGCCACGATGGCGGCCACGGTGGCTTCATCGGTGATCGCCCACAAGCGGTGCACAAGCCCTGCTTCGTCCGTCACCTCGGCAATGGGGGTTTCCTGCATAGCGGCGGCAAGGTACGCATCCATACCGCTGTCGTTATACAGGCCGTACACGTCGCTGAAGTTGCAGGCGGTGGCTTTCATTAAATTAAGACGGTCTTCCTTCGCCTTGGACAGCGTTTCCTCGTGCGGAAGCACGATGCCCTTGCTGAACTCCTCCAGATGCAGCTGCGCCACCATACCGTACACACGGTGCGTGCCGTCTTCCAGAGCAAATTCAATATCGTACACGTACAAGGCAGGGATATCGTCGCGGCGGAGAATACCGCCCTGCAGCATACGCTCCAGCACCTCGCCTGCTACGGCGTAGGGATTTTCACCCTCGCGAGGCAGCTCCAAGCGAATAATGTTGTTGGCGTTGCGTGCCAGATACGCCTTGCGTTGTTCCTCGGAAATAATATCGTACGGCGGGCAGACCACCTCGGCCAGCGGACCCGCGGCTTCGGTGAAGCGCAGCGCACGGAAAGGACGAATTTGAGCCATAATACACTTACTCCTTTTTGGCGTTTTTATTATTGTATCATATTCCTGCCAAAAACGCTATACCCAAACGCAAGAAAATTATTGCATTTTTAGAGCGTGGGCGGTACAATAAAGAGGAGGTGAACGATATGAAGAAGATTTTAGCCGTCTGCTTGTGTATTCTTCTGCCGCTTTTGGCGTTTTGCGCTTGCGGCAGCGAGGAGGATGCGCCCATCACGGTGCTCACCAAGCCTTCGGTAAGCTATTCGCTGCAAACCACCACGACCACCACTGCCAAGCAAACGCTGCCGCCGTACACGGGCACGCCCAACGAAAGTCAGCAGCAAACCGCTGCCACCACCCTGCCCACCGTGGCACAAGGCGAAGGCAGCACTGAAATCGGCAACCGCATCGCACAAACGGCGATCTCGCTCATCGGCTCACCGTACAAGGTGGGCGGCAGCGGGCCCGACGAATTCGACAACCCCGGCTTCGTTTCGTATTGCTTTAAGCAAAACGGGTTCACGGTGGCACGGCGCGCCTCGGCAATGGCCACCTTTGCAAACGAAGCGCCGCTTTCTGCCCTGCTGCCGGGTGACCTTTTGGTGTTCTGCAACGAGCTTGGCGGCGAAGCGCAGTTCGTGGGTATCTATATCGGCGGCGATCAATTCGTTTCCTGCAACAACCCCGAATCCCCCACCAAAACGCAAAAATTGGATAATAAATACTGGCTGCCCCGCTTGCTCACTGCTCGCCGCGTGAGTGAATAAAATCACAAAAAAGCCCCCGTTGGGAGACACTTCGTAAGGAAGTGTTCTCCCAATTTTATTTTTGTATAAAAATTGACACTTTCTGTTTGAAAGTGTCATAGTGGGTTATATACTTTGAGAAAGGTAAATGCTTTCCAAAAAACGAGTATATTTTCTGTGCATAAAGAATGATATATCTCTAACGAGATATGATATACGGCTTTGCCGTATGATATATTTCCACTTCGTGAAA
>JAZQTE010000262.1:0-12810 GCA_045630505.1 Acutalibacteraceae bacterium
CTACGATCCGACTTACCGCCCCGTGCGGATAGCGGTATGCAATACGCCGCAGCACCTCCTGCACAAGCGCTTCGTCGGGCGCCACGTCTTGCTCGGTCGGCTTCTCGGCGGTCGAAACAGCGGGAGGTGTGCAGGTGCGCATCGTCATACGCACGTCGTTTATATGCAGTATCGGCAAATCATTTCGCCCGATATCGCTGCGCCATTCGGCAGCGTCGCGGTGACGCAGCCACGCAGAAAGCACCCAATCTCCCATACACGAAGCACCCTGCACTTGTGACGGATCGATCTGCAGCGACTCGTCTAATCGGTTAGCGCAAGACGCCAAGCGTTTTTCGGGGTCGGAAAAGGACATTGTTAAAAACAGCTTTTCACGGGCTCGCGTCATAGCCACGTACAGCAAACGGATACCTTCCTCGCGCTGATTATTTTGGTTTTCAAGTGACAATACGCGGAACGGGAACGTAGCGAGCTTACCGTTACCCACGGGATCGCGGCGGCGAATGCCTGCTCCGTATTTGGAATGCAGCAACAGATTTTTTCGTATATCCTGCGTGCTGAATTTTTCGTGCAATCGCGCTGCGAAGACCACGGGAAATTCCAACCCCTTGGATTTGTGGATCGTCATAATACGCACGGCGTTTCCTTCGGCAAGCTTCGGAGCGCCGGGCAGCTGAACGTGCCGTTCCTGCAGACGGTCAATATAACGAATGAACGCCGTTAAACCGCGGAATCCGTTTTGCTCAAACTGCGTACAATTTTCCAGCAACACCTGCAAATTCAGCCGTCGCCGTTCACCGTCACTGCGTGCACTCATCAGCTCGGGCAGCGCTGTTTCCTCGTAAAGGCGAAGCAGCAGCTGATCCACCGTCAGCTGGCACGAAAGCGTGCGATACCGCTCCAAAAAGCCCACCGCCGCACGGCAACGCTCGGCCAGCTCCTTATCTTTACCGTTTCTTGCCGCCAGCAAGGCGCTGTACAGCGAGGAGTGGCGGCGCTTTACAATGCGCCCCAAATCGTCGGGTGTGAATCCGCAAAGCGGAGAAAGCAGCCACGCCGTCAGCGGTACGTCGAGCAAGGGGTTATCAATGCAGCGCAGCAGCGACAGCGTCAACCGAATTTCCGCAGTATCAAAAAACGGCGTATCGTCATCCGTGATTACGGGGATCCCGCGCGCCTCCAAGGCTTCGCGGTATTCGGGAGTGCGTGAGCGCAGCAAAATACAGCAATCGCGATATTCCAAGGGACGCGTGGTTTCGCCGTCCTTGATCGGCAGCACTCCTACCAGTTCTTCAATACGTGCTGCAATGGTGCGAGCGTCCGCTTCGTTATCCGAAAGCTTCACACCGCTTGCGTCCACGGTTTCTGAAATCAGTGTTTCGGTTTCGTAGCCTTCTGCGGTATCCTTCGCGTACATCGGCGCGGTAAACTCCAGCTTTTCGTCGTCATCATAGGTAAGCCCACCCACGGTACGGCTCATCAACTGATAAAATGCGAAGTTTACCGCATCGGTTACCTGACGTCGGCTGCGGAAGTTGTTGGCCAGCAAAATGGTGGCAGGGTAGCAATCATTTTCAAACAGCGGGTAGGCATCGCGGCGCCGCAAAAAGTTTTTCGGCAGGGCTTGGCGAAATGCGTAAATACTTTGCTTCACGTCACCCACAAAAAACAGATTGGTTTCATTACGGGATAACGCCGTAAACAGCGCATCCTGCTTTTCGCTGGTATCCTGATATTCGTCCACCAAGATTTCATCGTATTGCTCCGCAAGCTCACGGGCAATATCCGAGGGAATGGGCTTGCCGTTTTCGTCAAAGCCGTTTACCAGCAGCGAAAGCGCGCGTTGCGAAACGTCGGAAAAGCTGAGCAGCTTGGCAGCCAGCTTCTTTTCCATATATATTTCCCCAAACCGCTCCACGGCACGGTACAACGCCTGCGTCGTGCGCCGCGTTGCTTCAATATCTTGCAAGCAGGTGGCTTCGTCGGCGTAGAACGTTTCTTTTAATTTGTTCAACGTGTTTTTTACGCTGCCCCGAAGACCGGTAACCTGCTCTTTTAAAACGGGATCTGCTTTTGATACTTTCTTAAAGCCCAAAGCCGAATACGCCTGAACGGCGGTGTAAACCTCGTCCCACGTTCCCATTTCGCACGCTTCCAATTCTGCGTTCACGGAATACAGGTCATCCAACAACGAAGGCATATAATTGTTGTTAAGATGCTCGTCCTGCGCCGCCAGCTGAATAGCCTTCTCCAACAGCAGCTTGGCGTTTTTTAGCTGCGTAACGGCGTGCGTCAGGCACAGCTGCCCCCATTGGGTGCTGCGCACAGCGGTGCAATTATCGTACAAGGCGCTTTTTTCGGCCAACCATCGCTTGGGATCGGCCTGCGATTCCAAAAATTTGTCCAGCTGCTCAATAACCTCTTGCAGCTGATAATCGCTTTTTCCGTTGTACACAACGGTGGCGAGCTCGCGAAAATCCGCATCCCCCGAAGCATAGCATTCCTCCACCGTTTGTTCCAGAGCTTCCTTTTTGATTAACGATAACTGGTTATCATCCCCTTGGCGAAACTGCTGCGGAACGTCCAATAAATGAAAATTTTGACGCACCAATTCGCCGCAAAAGCTGTCGATCGTGCTGATGGAAGCACGGGGGAGCAGCAGCTGCTGCCGCTGTAAATTGGCGTTATGCGGATCGGCTTGTATGCGCTCCGACAGCTTTTTCGCCAAACGGTTTTTCATTTCGGCAGCCGCAGGGCGCGTAAACGTCACCACCAGTAAACGGTCAATATCGGTGGGATGCTCGGGATGCGTGATACGGTCGATAATACGTTCCACCAGCACAGAGGTCTTTCCCGAACCGGCGGCTGCCGATACCAGCAGCGTGCCTCCGTGCTTATGGATGCAATTTTCCTGCGCAGGTGTCCATTTTCTTTCACTCATCGTCGCCCACCTCCTCTGCGAAAGCCTCGTCTAACGACAGCTTGGCAATCAGCTCCAGCGGATCGTGTTCCTCTCGTCCGCAAATATCACGGTAATGGCACCGACCGCACGGGCTGTCTTTTTTTGCTTTCGGCACGGCGGCAATATCACCGGCGTGCAGCGTAGCTACCATTGCTTTCAGCATTTCCTCCATTCGTTCTTTCAGCTTGCCGAACTGTGCTATGGTAGCGAGATTCTTGGTATCCAAATTTCCCTTCTTATCGGTGGATACGGGGATAAATACGCCTTGAAGCTCGGCCTCCATGGCTTCGATGATAGCAGGATCACCGAGCATCAGTCCCGAGGAGCACATTGCCTTCAGCCGTTTCTTTTCCAGTTCCTCGGGCGTTTCAGGGCCTTCGGGCACAAAGGCAGGTGTGTCGGCAGGAATATAGAACATACCGGCAGGATACAGCTCCTCGCCGTAGCGTTCACCGCCGTTTTGGCAAACAGCGAACAAATACAGTAACAGCTGCACGTCCAAGCCTGCCAGCATACACGACACGTCAAAGGTGGTGTCACCCGTTTTATAGTCCATCACGCGCAAATACGTGCGCCCGTCTTTTTTAAGGGCGACCACACGGTCTACACGCCCGATCAGCTGAATAGATGCGCCGTTGTCAAGTGGAACGTTCCACGCAGGGATGCCTTGATCAGAGCCGATATTCAGCTCGTAATCCACGGGTGCAAAGCGGCTTTGCTGCAGCTCCTTCACCACGCGCCACAAAAACAGATCACACTTTTCTGTCAGGCGCTCCAACTGTACGTCAAACGTAGCGTTGCGGTTGTTCTTGCCGCCCAACGCGTTAACGTAGGCGTTCACCAAGCGCACCGTATCCTCACGAATCTGCTCACGGGTTACGCTTTCAATACCGGCCTTCATATAGGCAGGCACGGTGTTTTGCAAAAGATAATGCGCGATCGAGCCTGCATCCGAGCCGGAGATGCGCGCCGCCCTGCGCAGCTTTAAGCCCAAACCGTGGTTGCAAAAATACGCAAACCGACATTCGGAAAATTCCTGCACCTGCGAGGGGGAGAGGCGCATGGCCTTGCCAAACAATGCTTCAGCAGCCGCAGCATCCTTAAAAGCAAAGGATTTCTCTAGCCGTTCCATTGCCTCCAAGCGTGCACGGTATAACGGCCGATCGGCAAACACGTGTCGGTAAGCGGCCGCCTCAGGCGTGTTTTCCCGATACTGTGCCGCCAATACGGCAAAAGCGTCTTCTTCGGATTCGCACAGCACCGTTTTTGGGAGCTCCACGGTGTGGTTTTTCACCAAGCGCCGAATTTCGGCCACCAGTGTCGACGGATACATTTCGTCTTTGCCGTTGCGCTCACTGTACGTTACCACCAACCGCTTCGACGGCGCCGCCACCGCCGCATACGCATAAAACCGTTCGTCGGTGGTGCGGCTGTCGGCGCAATCCGAAACGGGCAGCTGCGCCTCAATTAAACGTCGGCGTTCAAAATCCGTCAGCAAGCCGTTCATCGAAGGATAGGCGGGCAGCACGCCCTCGTTGGCGCCCAAGATGATCACGGTTTTCGGTTCGGTGTAGCGAATGTGGTTCACCGAACCCAGCACCACACCGTCCAGTCCTTGAGGAATACTGCCCAGATCGTCGTTAGATACGGCCAAATGGAACAGCTCGGCCAATCGTGCTGCGGGTAAACGCACGTCGGCAAGCCCTAAGGCGAATTTATCCAACAATGCCATCAGGTACTCCCACAGCCGATTTCCGCGATCGGCCAGCGCGAATTCACGGTCGTTGTCCAAGCGTGCCACCTGCAGCTTCACCGAGCGCGCTACGCGCAGATCCTCTAAAAATACGTAAACGGCCTCGGCAAACTGCTTGCCGCTGCACACCCCCGATAACCGTTCGGAAAGCTCCGAAAGCGGCTTGGCCAAGCGCTGTCGCAGCACGTTCAAATACGCAAGGCGGCTTTCGGTCTTGTCGGTTATTTTGTCGGTCAAGCCGTCGGGATTTTCCGTAAACGGTGTCAACCACTCCTTGCCGTGGATATTCCACGTGAATACGTAGTTTTCCAGCAACGAAGCCGAGGTAGCGGAAAATCCGGCGAGTCCGCTTTTTACCATACGCAGCACGTCACCGCTGTCAAAATTTTGGGTAACGGCCGCCAGTGCCGCCTCCACTAACGTGATGAGCGGCTGTGTCAGCACGGCTTCGCGCTGATCGCGACAACACGGCAGTCCTTCACGCCGCAGCGCGGCCTCCATTAAATCGTCATATTGCTCGGGCGCACGGCTCACCACCGTAAAGTCACGGCAATATCCGTTTTCCTCACGCAGCAAGCGGCGGATCAACCGTGCCGCATAACGGCATTCTTCGCTGCGGTCGCGGCAAGCTGCAACCATCACGGCGTCGGTAGCGTCTTCAAAGACGGGCGTTTCCGCCTCAAAGCATCCTGCCTCCAACACACGCAGCGCTTCCACAGCGGTGCGTCGGTTTTCGGTACAGCGCTTTTCAAGAGGCTTGCGAACACGGGCGCGGTCGGCTGCAGCAAACAGCTTTTTCACCGTGACACCGGTAGAAGCAAAGCGATCGAACCGATTGGTATCCTGCAAACGCAGCTCGTCGGTGCAAAGCGTTACCGTCAGTGCTTCCACGTGCGGCATCAGTTTTTCAAGCACCGCCATTTCTTGCCCCGTAAAGCCCAAAAACCCGTCAATGTAAACGTAGGCCCCGTCAAACGTGTGGCTTTCGGGAAGCTTATGCGCCAAAAGCGTCAGATTATCCAACGGATCCACCAGTGAGGCCTGCGCCACCAGCGCCTCGTAGGCTCCAAAAATCAGTGCCAGTTCGGAAAGCTTGTCCTTTAAAAGCAAGCCGATGGGGAGCGCCAATGCCGTTGTCTCCAGCATGGCAGGTGTAATGGTGCATTGCTTGCATTCCACCAGCACGTCTGCAAGCGCCCGTAAATATTCGGGCGAATCCACATGGCTTTTGTAAAGCTTCAAAGAAGCGGCCACGCTGTGTAGAGCTTGGCTGAGAAGCAGCAGCGAAAGCGTAGCATCCATACGCTTGCCTTCGGCAACACCAACCTCACGGAAAACGATATCGGCCATACGGGTAAAGCTAAGAACCTGCACTCGTTGCGATAATACGGGGCCCAGTTCGGTTAGCAAACGCCGCTCGTTTTCGTAGGAAGCCTGCTCGGGCACCAGCAAAAACAGCCGTGCCCCTTCGGCGGCCTTTTGTTTCAGTTCACAAAATACCTCGGCTGTTTTTCCGGAGCCGGAACGCCCCGTAATCAGTTGAAGCACGGTGTAGTCCTCCTTTTAAATAGCCTCCCATTGCTCGGCGCTTAAGCCGAACACGGAGCAAAGCTGCTTTGTTATCACGGTCTCACGCCCGCGGATAAAACTTCGAATGTAGTTTACTTGATATTCCCAACGCGCCGCTTGCGGTGCTCCGTAGCGTGCCGCCTGCCGCGGTATCTCGGTACGGATTTCCTCGGCCAGCGCATCCACAATCGACAGCAAGCGGTCGGGATGCAGCGTGGTTTTCATCAAGGCCTTATACGTTTTCAAAAATTCGGCGGCAAACGCTTCGTTGCTCAGCAGCGCCGTCATCAACGGATCGTAATAGTTACGGTAGGTGTTTTGACCGCTACCTTCGTACAGCTGTTTAATAAACTCGCTTTGCGCGTAATACGAGGTGCACGCCCAGTCGGCGTCAAACACGATCCAGTTCCATTCTCCCGAACGCGTGTCGCGGTAGTACGCCGTATTATTGATCACGTCACCGTTTCCGAACCACGTTTGTACCGCGTAATACCGCATCAACGATTGCTCGTTAATACGCTCCGTCACGAAACGGTAATGCTCCGCCTCACGAAGATCGTGCGTGCGTGCGTACTGAATAAGCGCCTTCATATCCTCGTTCATCGGCAAATACTTTTCATACTGCGCAGGCGTTTTGGCGATCTCCACCTTATCCTTGGGAATGCCCGTTTCGGCAGACACGAACGCTTCGTTGCGTTTTTCACGCAGATAATATAACCCGTGATAGCTGCCGTTGATGTATAACGCCACGGGGCGTGCCGCCTGCATCACGAAGCCGTCTACACCGTCCAAGGCCTGCGCCACCAATTCGTCGCGCATTTTGGCACTGTTCCAATCGGAGCCCGAAGGACGCAGCAGCAGATTTTCAAAGGTTTCGGTCGTTGCCGTTTCAAAAAACGGATACGTAACGGAGGAGCGTCCCAGCGTTTGGTTCAAATTCAGAGAAAACGCCTTTTGCACGTTATAACGGCTCAAACCGCCTGCAATTTTAAGCAGACTTTCAAACGCCACGGCCTTGCTGCCGTGCTCGTCAAAATACTCGGTGTGTACCGCCACCTCTTTGTTTTGGTTTTGAAAATCCACAAACGCACCTGCAGCTCCAAACAACGCTGTCGGATCCCCCGAAACGCTGATCACGGGCAAATCGTGCGGTGCCTCGGTCAAATACGTTTGAGTCATCACGTCGCTCGGCAACCAACCGTCGCGCACCGCGACGGAGCGCAGCACGGTGGTGCTTGTCAGCGTAAGGGGCGCACCGTTATAGCGCGTGTCCGCCGTTGTGGGTGCGCGTCCGTTCATCGTATAATACACGGTACAGCCTTCGGGAATGTTCAGCGTAACCGTTTTACCCTTTTCGGTGTAACCGCCCACGTGGCTCACCGTCGGCATCGGTGCGTAGCCCGACAGCCCGTTCCCGTTTTCGGCAGCAGGCGTCGGCGTTTCAAAATAGAAGCGGCTGTTTCTGTCGGTGCCGCTTCGGCCGCAGGTGACGCCGTAGCGCTGCTTGCCGCTGGTAAAGAAATCACACACCACACCCTCGGCGGTGAACAGCGTCAGCGTTTCGCCGTAAGGGCTGATAGAAAACGGGGCCCCTTCGTCGCTGTCCTCGTCACACGGGATCACCAAAAATCCGTGTGCAGGCAAAACGGTTTCGGGGAAGATATAGCCCGTTTGCAGGGTGTCGTCAGTCAAACGGTATCCCGTTAAGGTAATGGCGGTATCGGTCGTGTTGCGCAGCTCTACCCAATCGGTGGGAACGGCGGTATCGCTGTTTCGCGAAACGGCGCACACCTCGCTGATCATCACGCCCGTGTAGCAGCTGTCGCGTAAAGCGGAAACGGTAGCCGCGCAAATGCCGCCGTTTTGTGCGGCAGGAGTGGGGGAGGCGAACCACACGGCTTCATCTCCCATTTTACCAAACGAAAGATCGTCTGCCGCTTCGCACACCGTCAAGCTGTCGATCAGTGTATCACCGCGATACAGATATACGGTATCTTTTTTGTCGTTCAAAGCAAACGGCGCATAGCTTGCGTGCTTTACATCGGGCTTTCCCGTCAGCATTACCAGCGCACACTCGCCTGCTGCCAGCACGCGGTTGCCGAACGCATAGGCATCTCGTTCTTCGGGATCGTCGGTCAGCGTTACGTCGGAAAGCTCAATGGGTGCCGTGCCCACGTTCGTGATCTCAACCCAATCGTAATACTCACCGGTATCGCTTTGCAAAAACGAAACGTTGCTGCTCATCACCTCGGTAATGCGCAGTGCGTTGCGCGGAGCCTTGGCAGGGCTTCCCCATAGCAGCGTACCGATCAAAATGGCGGTGATACCCACAACGCAAAGAACGGTGAGCAGCTTTTTGCGAAAATGCATCGTCATCACTTCGCCTCCTTTGCCGTGGCGTTGTGATATCCCGGCGTGGGATAAAGGCAACGCACGGTGGTGCCGTTGTCGTCACAGCCGAAGGCGACGTCTTGCTCGGTCGCCTCGCACGTCACACCCGAACAAAACACACCGTCTGCCGTGTATAAAGCCAAAAAATCACCATTCAAGCGAAAGCTCGTATGTAATTCGCCGTCGCGGCGATCCTTGCCGTCGCAAAACACCAACAGATATTCGTGCGGCTTCAGAATGCAGCCCTCGGGAAAGCTCCAGCGCTCGTTAAGGTCTTCGCTGTCGGTCAGCTGCCAACGGGAGATATCGATCTTCTCCTCGCTGTCGTTATACAATTCCACCCAATCGCCGTAATCCCCCTCGTGATCGTACAGCGACGCTTTGTTTCGGGACACAAATTCGTTGATGCGCACACCTAACGCCGTGTTGGTGGCGTTGCTGCCAAGCAGCATCCCCTCACTGTTCGGCGCGTTCGGCGTGGGCGCGGCATACCACGCAAAGCGGGTGATATCACCGTCCACGCAGCCGTAAGACAAGCCGGGTACCGAAGAGGGTAGTTCCACCGTTTGCACGGTGCGCCCCGTGGGATCACTCAAAATCACGGTCTCGCCCGAGGCCTTAAGACCGAAGGAGAGAGATTTCCCCGTTTCTACCACCAAATAGTCACCGGCCTGCAGTGTCACGGCAGGCAAGGCGCTGCGGCCGGGAGAGTCGGGATCGTCGGAAAGATACCATCCCTGCAGCGAAACGGGCGCCGCTCCGCCGTTATGCAGCTCGATCCAATCGCCGCCGGCGCTTTGCAGTTCCGTAATGGACAAGGTAGCTTCCGCTTTTTGCGGAGCGCAACCAAAAAGTGCGCACAAAAGCACTGCGCACAACAATACGGCAAACCACGGCTTCACGGCTATCCCACCCCTTCGTCAATAAGTATATACTATATTAGTATATCAAAAGCGTTGTCGTAAATCAATAGAAGAAGTCGAATGGAAAAAAACTTTCATAATACTGTTGACAAACGGCAGAGAAATGGTGTAAACTGAAAACAGCATCGAATTTTATTTATCATCATTTCATTCAAAGGAGAGGTTTCTTGTGAAAAAAGTACTTTCTTTGGTTGCTGTTTGCCTGCTGCTCGTCGCTATGATGTCGGTTGGCTTTGCTGCCTCCGCCGCTACTCCCAAAGAGGAGATCGTCGCTGCTGTTAAGGCTGCTATGCCGGATGCCTACGAAAGCAAATATCTTCCCACGGTC
The DNA here is from genome assembly GCA_045630505.1 of Acutalibacteraceae bacterium. Classification (GTDB taxonomy): domain Bacteria; phylum Bacillota; class Clostridia; order Oscillospirales; family Acutalibacteraceae; genus RGIG3009. The sequence goes on from JAZQTE010000262.1 coordinate 9,927, forward strand.
GAAAACGTTCTCAGCCAGATCGAAGTAACCGATGCACAGGCAAAGGCCGTCATCGCGAACATCGAAGCTGCGAAAGCTGCCGTTAAAGAAGACAAGGGCGAATCGCTGTCCGAATATCCTGCTGCAGAAGCGAAGGTCGTTCTTGCTAACTTCGACGAAGCTTGCGAAACGCTGGGCCTGACCTACAAGCTGGTCGATTCGAAGAATCCCGATCACGAGGGCGACCTTGTTGCCGAGTTCTACTTTGGTGATAAAGCCATCGGTGATATCGACGGCGAACCCATCAAGAAGACCAACGCTCCCGAAACCAACGCCGCTGCCGTGATCGCTTTTGTCGGCGCTTTGGCTTTGGCTGCCGGTGCGGCTGTCTGCGGCAAAAAAGTTGCGGCCCGCTAATCTGTAAAATATGAAACAACGTGTCTTAACGGCACTGGGAAAAAGCCCTTGGTTCAAGGGCTTTTTCTTATTGCTGCCGTATGTTTTCGTACTGATCGCCATCGGTTGTGCGGCGGTGCTTTTGTTTGAAAGCGTGATCGTCCCTTCGGAATACTATCAGCTTTTCACGGGCGAAGTCACCAATCAATCGGCAGGCAGCACCGTCACGCCCGACGAAGGGCATCTGCCTGCCATTCCTTTTAAGAGCCAATGGGCAACGCTCACCGTGGAAGGCTGGGAACGCACCGATATCCCCGTTTTCTTCGGCGACGATACGACCATTCTGCGCAAAGGCGCAGGTATGTGGTTCAACTCGCGTTTTTGCGGCCAAAAAGGAAAAACGGTGCTTTCCGCCCACGTAACGTCGCACTTTTACGAGATTGAGGATACGCCCGTCGGCGCGCTTGTATACGTCAACGCCACGTACGGCGAATACGTGTACAAGGTAACGGATGTTCAAGTGTTTCACTATCAAGACCACGATTTTATCCAACCGGATAAAGAGGAGGTCGAGGACGTTCTGTTAATGTACACCTGCTATCCTCGCGAAAACGGGTATCAGTTCAAGACCGAGCGCATCGCCCTTATTTGTAAAAAGGTAAGCGGAAAGGAGTGGAGCACCTATGCGTGATAAGCTGCTTCGCCCTGTCGTGCAACCTCTGCTGGCGCTGCTGCTGGTAGCGGCGGTGCCGCTTACCGTGCTGTTGTTCGGGCTCAAAACCGTGGTGTACAGCGATACGATCTACCGCGAAATTCCCGAAAGCGAAGAATTCGTGAAGGGTGTTCGCCCCTTTGTGGAGGATTCGCTGGAAGCGGAATGCTTGTTCTACGATATCCCGTTCGATACGCTTCGCACCTGCGTAACCGATGAATGGCTGCGTGAGATCTCGCGTGAATACACGGCAAGCGTCTACGAAGCACTGTGCAGCGGAGAAGAGCTCGTTCCCGTTTCGGTTTCTGCCGATGTGTACCGCACGGCACTGGAAGGGTATTTCGCCTCTCTTCCCGAGGATAAACGTCCGCGGGATGAAACCGTAACCGATACGCTGTCCAAAGAATTTGCCGAAGTTACGTCGGCAACGTTGTCCAGCGGCATTATCAACCGCGTTTTAAACTACGGCCACGATTTCGTCTACGGCAACACGCTGCTGCGTCGGGTTTCCTCCTATGCACCGTGGGCGCTGCTTGCCACGCTGGTGCTGGCAGCGTTGAGCTTACTTCCTTGGGGCGGCTTTCGCTCTCGCTTCTATTCCACGGCAGGCTCGTTGTTCGTGGGCAGTGCGTTATCGTTCGTGCCGCTGTGGCTCCTTAAACGATACGATCTTCCATCGCGCTTGGCACTGGGTGATTCTCCCCTCAAGCTCTACGTTCGCGGTATCGTCGGCGGTATGACCGAAGGGTTTACCGCCTTGACATTCGGTGTGTTTTTAGCCGCCTCGGTGCTGCTTGTAGCAGCGACCGTTGTGCTGGTTACCGCCAAAAAAGAACAGCATCAATAACAAAAAGGCTATGGCAAATCGCCATAGCCTTTTCTCATACTATCACACAATACAGCGCCGCTTGAAGAAAAATGATGAGCGGCAGCCCCAGCATAAATCGCTTGTGCTTCGTTTTATGACGAATCACGAGCATTGTCAGATACATCGCAAGCGAGCCGCCGAAAACGGCGATTAAAAACAACGTCTGTTCGGGCACGCGGCGTAGTTTGCCTCCTGCTATCACCTTGTCATAGACGGTGAGAACCACGGCCACGGCACACACGGTCAGCCACGCAATTAACCACGGATTCATCGCATCACCATTCCTGCAGCTTCACGGTGGCGGTGAACCCGACCGCCCCTTCGCTGTCGTTACACACCACGTCAGCCTCATTATCTCGCAGCGTGATCATCGCTCCCGTATGTCCGTCAAACGTCTGCTCGTTGCGCTGTTCAATGCATTGCGGCTTCGAGGCGATCACGATGGGGCAGGGTTGCCCCTTGTGGTCTTTGGCGCCGCCTACCTCGGCAATTTCCGTGGTGTGCGTATGGCCGCAGATCATCAAATGCGGCTTCACGTTTTGCTTGAGCAGCTCGCTCCATTCGGTAAACAGCGGAATCTCAATATTAAACGGCTCGGGCGGTGTGTGCGTAAACGGATTGTGACACAGCACCAAGCGATATTTTATGGCGTCGTCGTCGGGAACCGTTAGCGCTTTCAAAAACTCCGTTTGCTTTTCGCGGAAACGGTGGCAGCAAATAGTACCGCCGTATACGTCTAGCTCGTCCACCTTGTCTTCGCCGCAATCCAGCACCACACCGTATAGACAACCCAAGCGGAACGAATAATAGGTAAGTCCGTTTTTGGTAGGAATGTATTCGGGATAATGCTCGGCGTAGCAGCCGCGGAAATCGTGGTTACCGCGTGCGCAAATGCACGGCAGCTCGCCCTTGGCCACGCCCGAAGCCAC
>JAZQTE010000263.1:0-1329 GCA_045630505.1 Acutalibacteraceae bacterium
CGGGCGATGGCCACACGCTGTTGTTGGCCGCCCGACAACGTATCGATACGGCGATCGTTAAAGCCCACCAGATTGACGAGCTTGAGCATACGATCGACCGTTTCGCGGATCTCTTGCTTATTCTTGCGTTGTACACGCATACCGAACGCCACGTTTTCTGCCACGTTCAAGTGTGGGAAGAGAGCGTAGCGTTGGAAAATGGTGTTGACGGGGCGCTTATACGGCGGCAACGCTGCCATATCTTTTCCGTCAAAAAAAACACTACCGCTGTCGGGAGTGACGAAGCCGCCGATAATTCTCAGCGTGGTTGTCTTGCCGCAACCCGAAGGGCCCAGCAGGGTGACAAACTCTCCGTCGGAGATGTTGAGGTTTAATCCGCCCAACACCTGTTCCCCGTCGAAAGAAACGGTAATGTCTTGTAATTTGATAATTGTTTTGTCAGTGTGCATAACAGCATCCCCCTTTGCGGTGTATATACGGCTGACACCGTATACGATAGTTTCCCGCGTGTGCAAATTGCCACCACGGAGAGAAACCGTGATACTTTGAGCAATGCCCTCCGCAAAGGGTTTTTCACAGCCGTCGGTATATTGCGACTGCGGCAATGCCTCATATCACCTCTGGTTATCCTAGATGCGTGTCCAAATAGAAATGAACAACGAATTAACTATATAGGTTTTACAAACAAAAGTCAAGGAGTTTTCACAAAATTCGAGGAGGAACTCCTTTATTTATGATTTTCCTTTGATGGCTCGCCAATATTCGGCAAACGCTTTTTCGGATTTATTATCTCCCGGTATGTAATACACGTGGTTTTTGATATCATCGGGCAGGTATTGCTGTTCTACCCAATGATTGGGAAATCCGTGCGGATATTTGTAGTGTTGCCCTTTTATGAGGGCATCGGCGCCGTCGTAGTGCTTGTTCTGCAAATGACGCGGCGGCGGTGCCGTGTGCCCTGCTTCGATATCTGCCATCGCGGCGGCGATGGCATCGTGCCCCGAATTGGATTTAGGGGCGGTAGCCACCAAAATAACGGCATCAGCCAAAGGCAAGCGTGCTTCGGGAAGCCCTACCTGCAGTGCACTGTCTACAGCGGCTTTTACAATGGGAAGAATCATAGGATAAGCTAACCCTACGTCTTCGGCTGCACAGACGAGTAAACGGCGACAGACAGAAGGAAGATCTCCCGCTGCGAGCAGACGCGCCAAATAGTATATGGCCGCATCGGGATCGGAGCCACGCATTGATTTTTGAAAAGCGGAAAGCATATCGTAATGCTCGACGCCGTCGCGATCGTACCGCATGGCGCTTTTTTGTGAAAGCTCG
>JAZQTE010000264.1:0-5195 GCA_045630505.1 Acutalibacteraceae bacterium
TCGAAGCGAGAATATCGTCGATGATAATGTGGTTCGGGATCAGCTCTGCCGCACGGGCAAGGATCTGCTCAATGAGCGCTTCGTCGCCCTCTGCGCTGCCGAGGATCTCTTGCAGCACCGAGAAACGCACGCGTTCGTTGATAACCTTCTTCACGGCTTCGTACACGTTTTCGTTGACGAACTTCGTGATATCCACCATACCGTTCGAAACGATCTTCACCTCGTGCGATTCGCCGTGCTCGTCGGACATAACGTACGCTACGCATACGCCGGCGTCTTCGATCTCACGGGCGAGGTCGCGGCGGATCACTTCGTCTGCGTCGGCCATGATCTCACCCGTTACGGGGTTTACGATCGGGCGGCTCAAACGGCAGCCGGCCAAACGGTTGGCAATACCGAGTTTCTTATTGTACTTGTAACGTCCCACACGGGATAAATCGTAACGGCGAGGATCGAAGAACAGATTCTCCAGATGCTGTTGCGAGTTCTCGAGGGTGAGCGGTTCACCGGGGCGCAGCTTGCGGTATACCTCCAGCAGCGCTTCTTCGGTGTTCTTGGTAGTATCCTTCTCGATGGTAGCAAGGATACGCTCGTCTTCGCCGAAGAAATCGAACAGCTCGGCGTCGGAACCAAGACCGAGCGCACGCACGAATACCGTGATCGGGATCTTACGGTTCTTATCGATACGCACGTAGAATACGTCGGACGAATCGGTTTCATATTCCAGCCACGCACCGCGGTTGGGGATAACGGTAGAGGTAAAGAGCTTTTTACCCGTGCCGTCGTAGCTCATACCGTAGTATACGCCGGGCGAACGAACGAGCTGAGAAACGATAACGCGCTCTGCGCCGTTGATCACGAAGGTACCGCTTTCCGTCATAATGGGGAAATCGCCCATAAAGACTTCGGACTCTTTGATCTCTCCCGTTTCCTTATTAATAAGACGGGCACGCACACGCAGGGGAGCAGCGTAGGTTACGTCGCGCTCCTTGCATTCCTCCACCGTGTATTTCGGCGTGTCGTCCAGCCGGTAATCCAGAAACTCCAGCGAGAGATTTCCGGTGTAATCGGTGATGGTCGTCGTGTCGTTAAACACGTCTTTGAGTCCCTCTTCGAGGAACCACTGGTATGAATTTTTTTGGATTTCAATGAGGTTGGGCATATCCAGCACTTCATTGATCTTGGCGAAGCTCATACGGGTGGTCGTACCCAGCTGTACCGGTTTGATATTGACCATAGGCTTCCATCACTCCTGTTCTTTATTCCGTGGTGTTTCCACCGCTATTTCCATTGGCGACTCCGAAAAAAATCCTTGCATTTTGCAGCATTTTGTGCTACACTATTTCTGGTATCTTTTGGGGGTCTCCGCTGGTTGTGCAGTATACTATAATACACGATTCAACTGCCCTTGTCAATGCTTTTTTGAGAATTGGCAGGTTTTTTTATATATTTTTTTCCTTATTATAAAAAAACACCCGTTTTGCTCCCAACCGCCCCGAAACCCTTGCAAAAGGGATGGGTGAGAAACACACGGCGCCGTGGTGCGTTTCGTGTTTGAAGAGAGGTCGTCATCTGTGAAAAAATTGATTGCTATCGCCTGCGTTTTGTCGTTAATTTTAGCGGGAATGATCGCGCTGCTCGTCCGTGGCAAGAATCGAGGAACGGGAACGGAAACCACTACCACGCTTCCTACGCAAACAACGACGACTACGACGGTACCTGTCACCACCACGCGCCTGCCGCAGAAAACCAGCACGGCCGCGAACACCTCGGAAATCTTGGTAAATATTCCGCTCGAAAACGAAATGGCGAAGGATGCGCTTTCTCAGCTGCAGCAGCTGTGCCGTTCGTACGGCTCGCAGATCTCGTTTACCTATATCGATTTGGCAAGCGGCTATTCTATAGAATACCGTGCCGACCGCTCCTATCAAGCCGCCAGCGTTATCAAAGCGCCGTACGTAAAATGGCTGCTCACCGAGGGCGTGGACGGCAGCGAAAAGCTCACGATGACCTCGGGTGATAAGCAAGGCGGCTCGGGTATTGTGGATAAAGAGCCTGCCGGCACGCAGTTCACGGTGAATGAGCTGATGGAATACGCCGTGCGCTACAGCGATAACACCGCCTACTATATGCTGAATAAAAAATTTGGCTTCAAGGGCTTTAACGATTACGCGTCCAAGCTCGGCAGCACCGCCAATGCGAACAGCCATTGCGTCCTCAGCTTTCCGCGTCCGCGCTTCGGTTATTTGTCGGCTCGGGATATTGCGCTGTATATGCAGGATATCGCCAAGTTTATTGAAACCGACACGGCCGATGCCAAACGCCTGAAAGGGTGGATGATGTCCACCTCGGAGGAACGCCAACTCACCGATGCCTTCTCCGCCGCCAACGTGCTGTACGGCTTGGCAGCCGATGCACCCGTGGATTTCGAGCACGAGGTTGCGCACAAATACGGCGATACCAAGAATATCGAAAACGCGTTTCACGACGGTGCAATCGTCTATGCCGAGCATCCGTTCGTTCTGTCGGTTGCCACGTCACTGGAGCCGTTCTCGCCGAAATCCATCGAGATCTTCCACGAGCTTGCTTTCCAGATCAACAAGATCCAGCACGCGTACTACGCGAAATAAAGGAGTCTTCTATATGCGTATCGTTATTAAAGTCGGCACCTCCACCTTGGCACACGCTACGGGGCGTTTAAACATTCGCCGCGTGGAATTGCTGTGCAAAGTAATGAGTGACTTAAAGAATGCAGGGCACGAAGTGATCTTGGTGTCCTCGGGCGCTATCGGTATGGGTGTGGGCAAACTCTCGCTCACCGCCCGTCCCACCGATATGGCGACAAAGCAAGCGGCCGCTGCCGTGGGGCAGTGCGAGCTGATGTACACCTACGATAAGCTGTTCTCCGAATATCACCACACGGTTGCCCAGATCCTTCTCACGGGCGCCGATCTGCAGGCCGAAGACCGCCGCGAAAATTTCCATCGCACGCTGTTCCGCTTACTGGAGCTGGGTGCGCTGCCGATCATCAATGAAAACGACACCGTCGCCACCGACGAGATCAGCATCGGTGATAACGATTCACTGGGTGCCATCGTTGCCGTGAACGCCGATGCCGATCTGCTTATTTTGCTGTCGGATATTGATGGCTTGTACGATGCCGATCCGCACAAGAATCCCGATGCGCAGCTTATCCCCGTGGTGGATGCCATCACCGACGATATTTTGGCGCTTGCGGGCGGTGCCGGCTCGGGGCTTGGCACGGGCGGTATGGCCACCAAGCTTCACGCCGCACAGCTCACCGTGGAAGCAGGCATCGATATGGTGATCGCCAACGGCGCCGATCCCGAAATTCTCTACCGCATTACCGATGGTGAATGCGTCGGTACGCGCTTCGTGGGGAAGGGGCGTGCGGTATGACAACGCAGGATATTTTAAAAGCCGCCAAAGCCGCCTGCCGTGAGGCCTCACGGCTGACGACCGAACAAAAAAACCAAGCACTGCTCACGATGGCCGATTGCTTGGTTGCACATACCGATGCCATTCTGGAAGCCAACGCCGCCGATCTGGAAGCGGCGAAAAACACGCTCTCCACCGTGATGCTGGACCGCTTGGCCCTCTCGCCCGAACGTATTGCAGGCATGGCAAACGGCATCCGCGAGGTGGCAGCCTTGCCCGATCCCGTGGGGCGTGTACTGGAAACCTTCACTCGCGGCAACGGCTTGTGCATTGAAAAGCGCAGCGTTCCCATCGGCGTTACGGCCATGATCTACGAAAGCCGTCCCAACGTCACGTCGGACGCCGCAGTGCTTGCCTTCAAAAGCGGCAACGTGTGTGTGCTTCGCGGCGGTAAAGAAGCCTTCCGCTCGTCGCTTGCCATCACCGAAGCGTTGCGCGAAGGCTTAAAGCAATGCGGTCTGTGTGAAGATATGATTCAACTGGTGCGAGATACCACCCGTCAAAGCGCCACGGAGTTAATGACGGCGGTCGGCTACGTCGATCTGCTGATTCCCCGCGGCGGCGCAGGGCTCATCCGCGCTTGCGTGGAAAACGCCACCGTACCGTGCATCGAAACGGGTACGGGCATCTGCCACGCATACATTGATGCGGCTGCCGATATTGAAAAGGCGCTGAACATCGTAGAAAACGCCAAAACCAGCCGTCCCTCGGTTTGTAATGCCGAGGAGGTGTGCTTGGTACATAAGGATATCGCCAACGAGTTTTTGCCGCGTCTGCGTGAACGGCTGGTAACCAACCGTGAGCAGCCCGTAGAGCTGCGGCTGGATCCTCGCGCTGCTGCGATTATCGACGGCACGCCTGCAGGTGAAAACGATTTCGATACCGAATTTTTGGATTACATTCTCGCCGTGGCGGTGGTAGACAGCGCCGAAGACGCCATTGCCCACATTGCCGCTCATTCTACGGGGCACAGCGATGCGATCGTCACGGAGGATGCCGCCACGGCCGACCGTTTTGTTTCGGCGGTGGACAGCGCAGCCGTGTACGTACACGCCTCCTCCCGTTTTACCGACGGCGGCGAATTCGGCCTCGGCTGCGAGATCGGCATTTCCACGCAAAAGCTTCACGCGCGTGGGCCTATGGGCTTGCGTGAGCTTAATACGTATAAATACATTGTCCGCGGAAACGGACATATCCGATAAAGGAGGACTCGGTATGAAAACGTATACAGCCGGTTTTATCGGCACGGGCAATATGGGCGGCGCCTTGGCGGCCGCCGCGTGCAAAACGGATAAGAATGTTTTGCTGTCCGACGGTGATCGCACCAAAGCCGAAGCCTTGGCCGCCCGTTGCGGCTGTACGGTGGGGGATAATACCGCTGCCGTTTCGCAGTGCCGCTTCGTGTTTATCGGCCTCAAGCCTCAAATCCTCGGCAACGTGCTGCCCACGCTCGGCGGCGATTTGGCCGAAGGCACGGTGGTGGTGAGTATGGCCGCAGGCGTAACGATGGAAAAGATCACCGCCCTGCTCGGCAAGGCCGCGCCCGTCATTCGCATTATGCCGAACACCCCTGCCGCCATCGGCGAAGGGATGATCTTATATACCGCTAACGAACTGGTGACCGCTGAAGACGAAGCCGCCTTCCTGCAGCTGATGCAAGCGGCAGGCACGTTCGACCGTCTGCCCGAGCAGCTCATTGATGCAGGCAGCGCGCTTTCCGGCTGCGGCCCTGCTTT
>JAZQTE010000265.1:0-8925 GCA_045630505.1 Acutalibacteraceae bacterium
GAGCTGATTCATTTGTTTAGCGAGATCTACGGCGTGGAGATTCCCGTGGAGTACGTACCGTGGGAGAAATATAAAACCGAGATCAATCCTCCGATGGGCAACTGGTGGCATTTCTACGCCCATATGCTGCCCGATATTTCCAAGGCGCGTAATCTTCTTGGGTATGAACCGCAATACAGCGTGAAGGAAACGCTGCGCCGTGCCGTGGATTGGATGCGGAGCGAGGGAGTGTTATAAATGCCGATTACCGAACTGAATGTGATATCGTCGATGGACGGCAGTGTGCAACCGTCACTGTTTTTAGAGGCCGATACCAAGGAAAAAGCCCCGTTGCTCGTTGGCTTGCACACGTGGAGCTTTGATCGCAACAATCCCGTGTCGCGTATGGCGAACGAGGCACACGCGTTGGGTTGGCATTTCCTTTCGCCCGAGTTTCGCGGGCCGAATCTGGGGAAAAATCCGCAGTGTAAGGATGCATGCGGCTCGCCGCTTGCCAAGCAGGATATTGTGGATGCTATCAACTACGTATGTGAGCAGTTTGCCATAGATACTGAAAACATCTTCGTGCTCGGCTGCAGCGGCGGCGGTCATATGGCGTTGCTGATGGCAGGGCTTTGTCCCGAAAGATTCAAGGCCATTGCTTCGTTCGTGCCGATCACCGATTTGGCGCGTTGGGCGGAGGAAAACGAAAAATACCGTCCGCACGTGCTTGCGTGCTGCGGCGAGGAAAGGGAAGAAATGTATCGCCGTTCGCCGATGGCGTACGTGGATACCATTGCTAAATCCAATACCAAGATTTTCCACGGGAAATACGATCCCGTGGTGCCCGTGGGACATAGCCTTACGCTGTTTGAACGGTTGATGCGTGACTATCCTCAAAGCCGCGTGTTTTTAGACGTGTTCGACGGTGGGCATCAAATGGATATGGAACAAGCACTCTATTGGTTGCGTTCGCAGCAAACAAAGGCGAATATCAGCGACGTAACGGGATAAAGAAAAAAGTTAAAAAGGTAGGACTGTATGAAAAAAGGCAACGTATGGGCGCTGCTGCCAATCGGTATTTTTGTGGCGCTGTATTTAGGGTTGGGAATCACCTTCGAATATATTTTAAAGATTCCTATGGGATTTTATAAAGTTCCCATTGTTGTTATCTTTTTGGTTTCGCTGTTGGTGGCTTGCCTGCAAAACCGAACCGTGAAATTCGAAGAAAAGCTGTCACTGATGGGACAGGGTGTGGGGGATAAGAACATCATCACCATGCTTCTCATCTTTCTGTTGGCAGGCATCTTCGTGGGCGTGGTGGGACGAAACAGCGCCGAAAGTGTAGCGTATTTCGTGTTATCCATCGTGCCGCCCCGCTTTGCGGTGTGTGTCATCTTTATTGTGAGCTGCTTCGTTTCCACGGCGATGGGTACCTCGGTGGGAACGATCACGCTGCTTACCCCCATTGCGGCTGCCATTTCGGTCACCTCGGGCTTCTCGCTGCCGCTTTGCGTTGGCACGGTGGTAGGCGGTGCTATGTTCGGCGATAATCTGTCGTTTGTATCCGATACCACCATTGCCGCGTGTAACGGCCAAGGCTGTGCGATGAAGGATAAGTTCCGTGCCAACTTTGCCATTGTGCTTCCTGCAGCCATCGTCACACTTGGATTGATCTTGGTGCTTTCTCTCAAGGCGGACATTCAGCCTCTTGAAACCAAATCGTACAATTTGGTGCAAATCATTCCGTACGTGCTGGTGCTGATCGGCGGTATTATCGGTATCAACGTATTTGTCACGCTGCTGATGGGCATTGTAACGGGCTGCGTGATCATGCTGGTTACGGGTGCGATGAATTTTCCTGCGCTGCTGGAAAATATGGGTGGCGGTGTTTCGGGTATGTTCGAAACGGCCATGGTAGCGGTGCTGGTGGCGGCACTGTGTGCGCTGATTCGCGAAGCGGGCGGCTTCCAATCGTTGCTCAACGGCATTCGCCGTGTGTTCCGCGGCAAGCGCGGTGGGCAGCTCGGTATCGGCTTGTTGGTGGGACTTATGGATATTGCCACCGCCAACAACACGGTAGCGATCGTGATGGCGAACCCCATTGCCTCGGAAATGGCGAAGGAATACGGTATTTCTCCTCGCAAGACGGCGTCGATTCTGGACACCTTTTCTTGTATCTTCCAAGGCATGCTGCCCTACGGCGCACAGCTGCTGGTGGCACTGTCCGCCGTGAGTACGATGGGGCTGCAGCTGAGTGCGTTTGATATTATTACGCATTTGTTTTATCCGATGCTGCTGTTGCTCAGCTCATTGGTGTTTATGTTCCTTATTCCCGAGCGTAAAAAAGCATAACGAAAGGCCGAAGAACGCATGGTTCTTCGGCCTTTTACTATAGCGGTTTAAACAGTTTATTGGTTTTCTTTTTTGCGGGGCAGGCTCACGATCACACCGAATACCATCAAGCCGAACCATACCAGAATCAAGCCACTCCAGCCGATGCTGTCGGTTGCGGTGGCGAATAACGTGGACGAGATCGACGCCGCCATATAGCTCACGAAATCCAAAAAGCCCGTAGCCCCCGATACCATACCCGTATCGCGCAGGCTGGGGCAATAGCGGCTCCACAGCATCGAAGCCGCGCAGTTAGAGGACATAATGCCCAGTACCATAAAGATAATGTTGCCAACGGGCGCTTTCAGCAGATACACCATCAAGAATGAAAGGGAGGCGCTGATAAAGGCGAGCAGAATGGTGAGATCCATATTGCGGCCGAGCTTTTCGTAAATGAACACCGAAAGGAACGCACTGGCAGAAATGCCAAGCGTGGAAACAGTGAACAGGAGAGCCGACGTTTCCGAGGAGAATTGAAGATGATCCGCTAAATACACGGGCAACCAGAAAACCACCGTGGTGCGCACGACCCCCGTGAGAATGGAGATCAGCGTAAACTTAATAATGCGATGCTTCAGCAAAAGACGAATACCGCCTGCCGTGCTTTTGGGCTTTTCGTATTGACCGTAGCGGATAATACCGCGGCGCTCCAGCCCGTGGAACACACCGAAGCACGTTACCGCCATTACCGCCAAGACGGCGCTGCTCACGGCAAACACCGCTTGCCACGATAATCCCACAGCCAGAAGCCCCGCCAAGGGCGAGCCAAAAAAGGAGGCAAAGGTGTATCCCAAGCTGCAACGCGTGGCGTAGATCGGCTCGGTATTTTCGGCCACCAGCTTCGTCATCGGGCCGTAGATCATAGCAAGTGAAAAGCCCGTCATACCGTAGGCGATAAAGGGGGCAAGCGGTTGCTCGGCAAACAGCGAAAACAGCATATTGCAAATGCCGGCCAATAGCAGCCCCATACTGATCATATACTTGGCTTTGATCTTATCGCCGATGCTGCCGTTGATAAGCTGCCCCACGGCGTAGGTGATAAAATACACCGAGGACAACGAACCTACCGCATCCTTGGTAACTACGCCCAGCTCAATCATTTGCGGTGACACGGCGCTTAAAATGTTTCGCGCCAAATACACGGCCAAATATGAAATGGAGCACATGCCGCCGATGATGATCGCACGGCGCGCTTTTTGGGAAATAGAAAACGTTTTCATAGTGCACCTGACTTTTCGTTTTGTCGAAACACATTATGCCACTTTGTCGGTTTTCTGTCAATACTTGCGCCGAAACTGTTGCCAAATGCGGCCAAATAGGCTATAGTAAAAGGCAGGGGAGGGATCATCGTGGAACCGAAGGATTACACCGTTACCCGCATCGAGGGCGAATACGCCTATTTACGGGATAACGCCAACGAAACGGCCGAAGAGCTGTTTATTGCTATGGCGTTGCTTCCGCCAAACACCGATGTCGGAACACAACTGCATTACGAAATGTTCACGTATACCATCGTATAAAGAAACCGCCCGTTCATTGCGAACGGGCGGTTTTATACCATTCTTGCATCTGCTCGGCGATCGCGCGGCTTTCCGTCGTCGAACACGTGTGTAAAGCGCGAAGATGGGGAAGTCCCCACACGTCGAAGATCCGCGGGCCGATCCATTCGTGATAGCCCGTGGCTTGGAACACGCCTTTCACAATCGAAAGGCACGCTTTTTTCGGCTTCATAAAAATGAGTTTCATCGGATGCTTGATCAGCGCAAACAACCATTTGGGATAATGTGCGGTGATATTGGTGAAGGCGATCCCGGGGTGCACCACCGAAAGCGTAACGTCGCTTTCGGTCTTAAACAGTTCTTGCAGTGAAAACATCAGCCGCCGTTTGGCGTTGCCGTACACCAAGCTTGCAGGATGGCGGGTAGCAAAATCTACGTCGGCCGTGTCGGCTTTGGCATAATTGTGCGCAATGCTGCCCACGACTACCACACGGCTGTGCTGCTTGCGTAACGACGGTAACAATTTGTTTGTGAGATAATACGGCGAAGCGCAGTTGATTTGAAATACGTTGTCGAAACCGCTCTCGCACGTATAGCGAGGGATGCTGTATGCGCCGGCGTTGTGTATCAGCACGTCGGGCGGTGCCGCTTTTAAGGCTGCGCACGCGGCCTTCACCGAGTTCATATCGGCTAAATCCAGCGGAATTCGCTCAAGCGCCACCTGCGGAAAGGCCGCCCGCAAACGGGCTTGGAGTGCTTCGGATTTTTCGGCGCTGCGGTCGAGCAGCACAAGCGTTGCCCCAAGCGCTGCCAGTACGCGGCACACCTCTTCGCCAAGCCCACCCGTGGGGCCCGTGATGGCAATACGCACATTGGCAAGTGCGTGCGTATTGGCTTTCAGCCACCGTGTTATTTGCGACACGGAATCACTCCTTTAAACTTGGCAAAGAAACGCTTCACCGATTCTTTGTCCCCAAGCATATGCGCTGTGTTCACGTAGGTTAAAAACAAGAAAATGTACAGAACCAAATACAACCCGTAATTCATATGCAAAATATCTGCTTGAATATCGCCATTTGGCATAAAGTACATCGGATCGGTTTGTACCTTTAAAAGGAAGATCTCGATAAATCCGTACACAAACGTCAGCGCAAAGCACACACCCGTATTTCGCAAGTGGCGGTACTTGAAATCGGCGTATTTCAGCACGATCATCGTAATCGATGTGGTGAGCAGCAGTGCGTGCGTGAGAATGGAATACCAGTTTTCAAACAGCAAATACTCGTTGTTGTAGCCAACACCGGGGTAGCAAAAGAAAATAAACGAGCAAAGCAACGCCGAAAGGCTCGCGTAGTTGTAGAAAAACGGTTTTTTCACAAACACCGAAGCAATCAAAGACCAGCAGGCCACGGCACACCACGGCTTGGGTAACAGAATCCAATACCACGTTATACCTGCCATTTCGGGTAGGTGCAGGTGATAGAGCTTTACACAGTATACAAAGCGGATCATCACCTCAAAAAATGCGATCGCTCCCACCAATGCGAAAACAATGCTTTTGCGCGCACGCTCCTTGTTGTGGGCGTGTTTCGCAATAAAGTAAAACCCTACGATCAGCGCCACGCAAACAACCAGTGTGCCGATATGTAACGGCCCCCATTGTCCGCCCTTGTACGGGTTGTCAATACCGCCGAATAACCATTGCGAAAACGTCATCGATACCCCTCCCGATAAAATCCCCTCTGTTGTTCATTATAGTCCCCACTGTCGAAAAATGCAAGAAGTGACTTGGATTGCAAAAACGTATTCTTTACTTTTTTAAGGGAATATGATATTGTGGGAGGTAAGAGGTGGTGGGTGTATGACATTTAGAGGGTGGTTTCGGTGGTTTGCAAGATCGAGTTTTCGGCTTTGGAAAAATCTTGGTTCAGGGCGGATGGGGGTAAGCAACAAGGATATTTTTGCCATAGTTGATTTTGTGTTTTGCGTTGGCGGTTTATTGTTGCTTCCTTTGTTTTTGAAACCGGGGCGTAAAAGTCCCAAATGGCGCCCGTTCATCGAAAGTTATTGTTATGAGGTGAATATTGCGTTAGAAGAAAAAGCGAAAAAGAAGACGAAAAAAGAAAAAGCTAAGGAAGAGAAAGTAAAGAAAGAGAAAGTAAAGGAAGAAAAACTAAAAGAAGAGAAACTAAAAGAAGAGAAAACGAAAGAAGAAAAAACGAAAGAAGAGAAAACGAAAGAAGAAAAAGCGGGCGATGTGACAGGACTTTCAAGCGAGAAGGGACTATCGTTGTCAGGGTTGGAAGAAAGTAGCACGAAAATCAATGCTGACGCTACTTGCATTGTCGAGCCTGTTGTGGCTTTGGTGACGGTGGGAAGCACCGAAAACGACGAAAGCGTTCCCAAATCAACGCCGAAAAATCCGAACGATCGATATATACGCAAGCGTATGATTATTGCAGGTTCATCGCATTCTGATAAGGTTGTTTTGGAACAATTGAATATCGGCGCCTATTTAGATATTGCTGCCGAGCCTGACAATCCGTATGATAAAACGGCGGTAATGCTTTTGTTTCAAAACAAAAAAGTCGGCTACATATCAAAGGAGGATAAGCTGCTGTACAATGCCGCTCTTAATCTTGGGCGTAAAGTCTACGGCGTAATTACCAATGTTATTTGTGATAAAGAAAGAAAAACCTATGAATTTGAAACTTGGTATGACAGCCAATAAAAAAACAAGGGGGGAGCATCGCGCTCTCCCTTTTTTATAAGATCGGATAGGAGTTGTAGGGGACGGCGCCTCGACGTCCCATTATGAGCTGGATGCTATAATCAACTGAGTTAAAGGCCCGAATGCAACCGCACCCCGAACTTTCACTTTACTTTTTTCGACGGGTATGGTATTGTGAAAAGGAAAAACGGGTTACTGTAAAGGAGAATAACTATGTTGTTTGAAAACTATGACCGCGTGGTATTTGCAGGCGATTCAGTGACGGATATGGGGCGCGAACGGCCGGTAGGCGAGGGCTTGTTCGACAGCGTGGGGCGAAGCTACGTCCGTGTTGTGGAGAATATGCTGGTAACATGGTATCCCGAATTGTTTATTCGTGTGTCTAACGTAGGCTGCAGCGGAAACACCAGCCGCGATTTGCTAAACCGTTTTGATACGGATGTAGTGGCGCTGCAGCCGGATTGGGTTTCCATCTGCATCGGCATTAACGACGTGTGGCGCCAGTTTGATTCACCTGCAATCGCGGAAAGCCACGTGTTGCCCGATGAATATCGAAGCAACGTGGAGAAGATGATTCTCTCGGTAAAGGATACCGTTAAGGGCCTTTTCCTTTGCACTCCGTATTATATGGAACCCAACCAAGAGGATGCGATGCGCAAGCGAATGGACGAGTACGTTCAAATTTGCAAGGAGCTGGCCGAAAAATATGGGTGTGTGCTGGTGGATTTCCAGCAAATGTACGCAGCGTATTGTACGGTGCGGCACTCGTCTTGCTTTGCGTGGGATCGCGTTCACCCCAACCAGATGGGTGCCACTATGATGGCAAAGCTCTTTTTGGAAAAATGCGGATTTGACTATGCGCATCGTTTGCCGTAACGGTGATTTTTTAAAGCACTGAGCATTTTGAATTATAATTTTCACACGCATACGCGCCACACGACACGCTCCGCGTACCGTGGAGCACCAAAGCTCTTTGCGCTTAACCAAACAAAAACACCACCCGTTGGGTGGTGTTTTTGTTTGTTATACCCTTTCAAAATCGATCCGTGGTTCAAGGTCAGCGGATAGACCTATCCCTTGGCGATGATGGGTTGCGAAAAACTTTCAAAAAGCTTTCCAACTATGCCGGTAAACGAAATCTATGTAATATCAATCTTTATTGGAATTTTTATTAAAGTATTTTTCGAGTTTTCTCTCTATGAGAGGAGTATATTTTTTATCCAAAGCCTTGAATATGAAGTGCAATATAATTTCCAATATAATGAATAGAGCAAAATATCCGCCGATTGAAATCACATAGTATTGCCACGGAAAAGAATTTAATAATCCAATTACAAGAAAGATGGCAGGAAGGGCTAAAAATTCTATTATGTCCCATATTATCATACAAACATAAAGAATATTGCCAATAAAATTCAAAAGTTTCTTCATTTGTTCTCCTTCGCCGTGTTGATTGAGGCAATCAACATTCTGCGGATTGTGCCGCATTGATTATACAAGTCTTTTGCAATCTTTCGATCCATCAATTCGGATTTTACAAACAATTCAAGCCAATATTCCGTTTCGTAGCACTCCTTTAGCGCAATTTGAAACTTGGCGACAAAGTCGGCTTTGCTATGAGCATAATTTGCTTCATGAATGTTTGCACCAATAGAGGTGGATGAACGCTCCAACTGATTTACGAGGGAATAGTGACCTTTTATACTGTCACACATTTTGATGACTTTTACAGCAAAATCGGTTGATAAATCCCGAAGCTTTGAATCTGCCATAGTAACACCGCCTTTCTGCTGTTATTATATCATAAATCCGATATTTTTTCAGGTGAAATATTCGGCGTTGCCGAATGTGAAATAATTTCCTTGCGGAAATTGTGAAATATCTCCCGCCGCCTACGGCTCCGGTCGATGTGAAATGAAATTTGCCCACATTCGCGCCAGCGAATATTTCACATTTGCGGAGCAAATATTTCACAGCGAAGCTATTTCACTTGCCCGAAGGGCAAATTTCACTGAAAAAAGCCAAGTCTTATGACTTGGCTTTTTTCTTGGCAGGGGCAGAAGGACTTGAACCCTCGGCACGCGGTTTTGGAGACCGCTGCTCTACCAACTGAGCTATACCCCTATATGTGGTGGGCCTTCAGGGACTTGAACCCGGGACCGTCCCGTTATGAGCGGGATGCTCTAACCAACTGAGCTAAAGGCCCTTGTATGCTTACAATATAAGGTGTTACATTCGTAACACCTCATTTGTAAGTGTTAGCGACGACCTATCTTTCCGGGCGGCTTCCCACCAAGTATTGTCGGCATAGATGAGCTTAAC
>JAZQTE010000266.1:0-4657 GCA_045630505.1 Acutalibacteraceae bacterium
CCGCACACGCACAGCACGTGCTCGGGCAGCGCATATTCCTTCAGCACAAACGGCGGTGTCGCCGCTGCGCGTGCCAGTCCGCCACCAAGCCCTAACCCTTGTGCCTTCAGCACGCTTTCCTTCGCCGTCCACAGTTTAAAAAAGACTCGGCACCGCTCTTTGTCAACCGCCGTCGAAACCGCCGCTGCTTCCTCTTCAGAAAAGAACCGCCGCGCCAAGGCCTCGGCACGCACGGGGCGCAGCTTTTCCACATCTACCCCCACGGGTGCCTCCGATAATGCGCACACCGCAAAATCACCGCCGTGGGAAAGGCTGAAATGCCATTCGGGATGCGCGGCAAGCACGGAGCGCCCGTGCTTCTCGAACGCATACGTTTGCTCGGCTTCGCGAAGCCCCACCGTGCGCAAGCAAGCATCCAGCGCCAAGCCTGCACAAAGGCTGCGCCGCTTTTCTTCGGGCATTCGCAAGGCTGCCACCTTTTCTCGGCGATACGCCGAAACGGTAGCAAGCAGCGCTTCAAACGCCGCATCCTCACGCACGGTATCACAATGCACGGCCACGATCACCACGCCGCTTCCCCCTAAGCTTTGTTTATCAAATTCAGTATACCGCAAAAAATACGATTTGTCCAGTTACGGAGGTATCTTCTATGCAAAGAATTGCTCGTTTTGAACACGTGTCCCCCACCCGCTTTGCCGCCGATTGGGAGGACACCTTCGGCACCGCAGCGCCGGTACTGCCCGCACTGCCCCGCCGCGCCACCGCCGGAAGCGCAGGATACGATTTTTATATCCCCTGCCCGCTCACGCTGCAGGCAGGCGAAACCGTAAAAATCCCCACGGGCATCCGCGCCGCCATGCAAAACGGCTGGGTGCTGCAGATCTTCCCACGCAGCGGCTTGGGCTTCAAATACCGTGTCCAGCTTAACAATACCGTGGGCATTATCGACAGCGATTACTATTACTCCGACAACGAAGGCCACATAATCATTAAGATCACCAACGCCAACACCGAAGGAAAAACACTCACGCTGCAGGCCGGTGATGCATTTGCGCAGGGCATTTTCCTCCCCTTCGGCATCACCGAGGACGACGACGTGACCGCTGTACGCAACGGCGGCTTCGGCAGCACGAGCAAAAAATAAAAAAATTTTTCAAAAAAGGGTTGCTATTTGCGTTCGAATATGCTAAAAAGACCTTGTCAGCAAACATTCTCCTGTTTTATACAGAAAGGTGTGAGCCGCATGGCGTTCGAAAACGTACTGTGCAACAAACCCATCCCCAAAGAACTGCTCCCGCTTTTGGAAACGGCAGTTCAAGAAACAGAAAACCCGAAGATACTTCTCATTGGTGATCTGTTCTCAGATGCCACCTACGGCAACACGGCGCTGGTTATTATGAGCGACCGTGTGCTTTGCGTGGAAGAGAACCGTCCCGATGAGATTTTTTCTTTGCCTTTTTCCAAACTCACGCACGTAAAGGTGCGGCGATTATACGGCAACGCGGTGCTACTGCTCAACCATCGCCGCGTGTTCCGCTGCACCTTTGCCGTGATCGCGATTTTGGAGGCGGTCGCCGCCTACCTGAACACCGCCAAAGACGGCGGCGATTTAGAAGTGGCGCTCGAAGCGGTGCAAACGGCACTCGATAAAGAACGTGCTGTGTGTCCGAAATGCGGTCGCGTGCTGCTGCGCCCCGGTGCGGAGTGCGTGAACTGTATGAGCAAAAGCCATCTGCTCAAGCGCTTGTGGGGTTATATGTCGCCGCAAAAGTGGATGCTGCTCTTTTGCATTTTCTTATCGATGCTCACCACCGCTATGGCGCTGGTGCCGCCGTATATCACCAAAACCTTGGTGGACGACGTTCTGCCAAGCCAAGATTACCGCGGCTTACTTTCGCTGGTTGTGGGGCTCTTGTGCGTGTATATCATTCAAAACGTGAGCGGCGCCCTGCGTCTTTACTATATGCGCATCGCAGGCGACCGTTTCCTCACCGATCTGCGCAACGATATTTATCGCAAAGCCCAATACCTCCCCGTGCGCTTCTACGATAAAACCAGCACCGGCTCCATCTTCTCCCGTATTGCGAGCGATACGCAAACCATCAACACCTTCACCCTTCGGATGTCGCAGGATGCCATCGTGCAGTTCTTCACGATGATCGGCATTATGCTGATTATGTTCCTGATGGACTGGAAGCTCACGCTTCTCTCGCTCATCCCCGTTCCTGCCGTGGCACTCGGCGCACGTATATTCGGCAAAAAAATCCGCCCCATTTATCAGCGTACGTGGCTGAAATGGTCGGCAGTAAGCTCGCTGATTTCCGACACGCTCCCAGGCATTCGCGTTATCAAATCCTTCACGGGTGAAAAACGGGCGGTCGATAAGTTTGTCACCTATAATAACGAGTGGCTAAAGGAAGATAAAAACGCCGCACTCGCTTCGGGCATCTTTCCTCACACCGTCACCTTTTTCGTCACGTGCGGCTCGCTGCTCATTTGGTGGCTGGGCGGCCGTTGGGTAATGGGCGGTACCACCACGGTGGGGCTGCTGGTTTCCTTCATTTCCTATGCGTCGATGTTCTACGGCCCCGTGAACTTCTTTGCAGGCTTGTCCGACTCCTATCAGCACACGCTCACCTCGGCCGAACGCCTGATGGATATTTTGGACGCCGAGCCCGAGCACGACTTCGGTCGCGGAAACACACTTAAAACACTGGAAGGCCGCATCGAATTCCGCCACGTGAATTTTGCATTTGATAAGAGCAAGAAAACACTGGACGATATCAATCTCATCATCGAACCGGGCGATATCGTGGGCATCGTAGGTACTACGGGCTCGGGAAAAAGCACGCTCATTAACCTGCTGATGCGTTTCTACGATAACTACGAGGGTGAAATTTTGGTAGACGGCCAAGACATTCGCCAAATCGATCTCGAATACTACCGTTCGCGCATCGGCTTCGTTCAGCAAGAACCGCTGATGTTCCACGACACCATCTTTAAGAACATCGCCTTCTCCGATCCCGATTCTCCCGTAGAAGCGGTGATCCACGCGGCAGATATCGCCAATGCGCACGACTTTATCGTACGCCTGCCCGATGCCTACGACACCGTACTCGGCGAACGCGGCACCGGTCTTTCGGGCGGCGAGCGGCAGCGCTTGTCGATTGCCCGTGCAGTGCTCAAAAACCCGTCAATGCTGGTGTTTGACGAAGCCACCGCTTCGGTAGACAGCGAAACCGAGCATCTCATTCAAGGTGCCATCGAACGCCTCATCCACGGGCGCACCACGCTGATGATCGCACACCGCTTGTCCACCCTGCGTAAGGCGAATAAGATCGTGGTGGTCGATAAAGGCCGCATCATCGAATGCGGCACACCCGAGGAGCTGCTGGAGCAAAAGGGCAAGTATTATCGTCTTATCCAAATGCAAAACAGCAGCAACCGCGACGTGATCAATTTAGACGAGTGAGGTGAACGGTATGGAACGCATTTACATAGAATACGATAACGCCCGTATCACTCGCCGCGGCGATGATTTTCGGTTAGACGTAGAGCTGTATTCGGGCGAACGCTTCGAAAGCGTGGAGGCACGGCGCTTGTTTCCCACCACGGGGCCAAACAAATATATCACACTGTTAGACGAAAACGGCAAAGAAACCGCGGTTATCCGCGACTTGGATACGCTGATGCCCGAAAGCGCCGCTGCCGTGCGAGAATCGCTGGAGGAATATTATCTCATCCCCCGTATACGCACCATCACCAAAGTAGAAAGTAAACCGGGCGGCTGCTACATTCACGCCGAAACCGACCGTGGCCCCTGCTTCTTTAAGGTGCAAAGCCGCCAGCAGGATATTAAAGTGCTGTTTGATTTTCGCGTGCTGATCCGCGATTCCAACGACAACCGCTACGAGATCCCCGATTACCGTATACTCGACCGCAAAAGCCGCGACGGCTTACAACTGTAAAGGAGAACGCGCTATGAAACTTATCTTGGCTATTGTTAACAACGACGACGCTGCCGGCGTGGCTGCCACCCTCACCCACAACGGATTCGCCATCACCAAGCTATCCACCACGGGCGGCTTCCTGCAAGCAGGAAATACCACGCTGATGATCGGCGCCGAGGAAGAAGACGTCGACCGTGTGAAGGAGATCATCCGCAAGGAAAGCTTCACACGCAAAAAGAAGGTTCCCACCAGCGCCTCGTTCGGCCGCGGCCTTTCAGTGGGCGACGAACAAGTAGAAACCACCGTAGGCGGTGCCACCGTCTTCGTGCTGAATGTGGAAAATTTCGAAAAAATGTAAGCATAAAAAAATAACCGTTCCTCGCCTCTGCAACTTTAGCGGAGAAAACACGAACACCACCAAGGAATTTTCTTTGGTGGTGTTTTTGTCGTTGGGAACTTACGAAAGGCTCCCTCCGGGAGGGAGCTGGCGCCGGCGGCTTGCCGCGGGCGACTGAGGGAGAGCGCGTTATTATGAGGTCAATCTAAATTCCAAGGCACGCAGGCTCCTCCCACCGCTATCGCGGTCCCCCTCCCTCTCGGAGGGAGGCTTTTGCGTGCCGTTCCTCTGCGGATAGTGGGTTCGGGCTTCTGCACGATTTTGTCCCAGCGTGAGGGGAGGGGGGGGGCGGGGCGGGCGGGGCCATTTT
>JAZQTE010000267.1:0-1199 GCA_045630505.1 Acutalibacteraceae bacterium
GGCGCCAGCCCCTACAATCCAAATTCGTGTGTGTAGGGTGCCTTCTCGGTGCACACCAATTTCGCGAGTGCCGCTTCGCTGCGTCCCCTACAAATCGGCTTCGTGCGTAGGGGAGGCGTTTCGCCGCCCGTTTTGATTTCCGCAAACCACGCGGGAACCGAAATTTGCACAACCCCCACGGGAGGGCACAGAGGCCCTCCCCTACAATCTTCGTTCGTGTTCGTAGGGGAGGGGTTCCACCCCCTCCCGTCATAATTTGTACAAACCGATTGCAACGCACCCGCCTCCCGTTATTTTTCGCACAAATTAAATTCTTCGTGCGTAGGGGACGGCTCCCAAGACGTCCCGTCATAATCCGCACAAACTTATTACGGGCTGTCGTGGGCGCCAGCCCCTACAATCCAACATCAACACCGTCCACCCACGCCGCAGCAAAACGGTGCAATTGCCTATTGAAAAATGTGCGCGAATGCGTTATAATGAAATGGTGTATTGCCGAAAGGAGATTTAACGTATGAAATTAGGTATCGTGGGATTGCCGAACGTAGGCAAATCCACTCTGTTTAACGCCATTACCAACGCAGGCGCCCAAAGCGCCAACTATCCGTTTTGCACCATCGATCCGAACGTGGGCGTGGTGGCGGTGCCGGACGAGCGTTTGGACAAGCTGACGGCGATGTATTCTTCTGCCAAGACCACCCCTGCCGTCATCGAATTCGTGGATATTGCAGGCCTTGTGAAGGGCGCCAGCCGCGGCGAAGGGCTTGGCAACAAATTCCTTGCCAACATTCGCGAGGTAGATGCGATCGTACACGTGGTACGCTGCTTTGAGGACGACGATATCATTCACGTGGACGGCAGCGTCAACCCCACGCGCGATATGGAAACCATCAATTTGGAGCTTATTTTTGCGGATATGGAGGCGGTGGAACGCCGTTTGGCTCGCACCACCAAGGCACTCAAGGGCGATAAATCGCTGCAAAGCGAGGTAGACCTGCTTAACCGTGTGTATGCGGCGCTGGAGGCAGGCTTGCCTGCCCGTTCGGTGGAATGCACGCCCGAAGAGGAAGCGGTGCTTGCCACCTCTCCCCTGCTCACACGCAAGCCCGTGATCTACGCGGCGAACCTGAGCGAGAACGATTTTGCCGACGGCGGAGCCGAGGGGAACCCCCACTACCGCACCGTGTGCGAAGCCGCTG
>JAZQTE010000268.1:0-3304 GCA_045630505.1 Acutalibacteraceae bacterium
GCATCGTGCGATCGATCACACGGCAGGGGAGCAGATCTTCTAGGTTGCGGTGTTGTGTGGGGGAAAGCTCGCGGTCGAAAATGACTAAATCCGCTTCGTGAGCAGAAACCAACCCTGCCAGCTCCTCCACTCGTCCTGCACCGAGGCAGGTGGCTTTATCGGGTGCTTCGCGTTTTTGCACCAAGCGGCCGAGTGTATCGGCACCTGCCGTATCGGCCAATTCTTCCAATTCGTCCAGTGATACCTCAACGTCAAATTCGCCCGTATCGATGGATACCAAAAACGCGCGCTCGCGGCGTTCTTCCTGTTCCGTAAGCTCGATGCTCACACCGTCACCCTCTTTCTTTCGTCCATAGTATAACAAAAGAGAACGGCGATTGTCCATAGCAGGTAAAAATTTTTTGAAGAATTTTAAAATTTTTGTTTTCAACTGTCGAAAAGTATGGTACAATGGTGTAAACCAACTACAATGGGAGAGGAATGGGGAAATTATGGCACAGGAAATCAGCAGCGAAAAGATCTTTACGATGCCCAATCAAGTGGCTCCGCTGAGCATTATCGCTCAACCCGGTACCGAGGAATTGGCGGCAAAGATCAACTATTATCTTACCGACTGGGCAGCCAAGGCCGGTGTTCCGCAGGAAACTTTTATGATCGAGGCACAGTGCCCGCGTTTTTCGTCGGGTGACGGTAAAGGCTTCATCAAGCAAAGCATCCGCGGCGACGACTTGTTCATTTTGGTGGACGTGGGCAACTACAACGTGAAATACAATATTTTCGGTAACGAAAACTGTATGTCGCCCGACGATCACTTCCAAGATCTTAAGCGTATTATTCAAGCGGCGGGCGGTAAAGCTCACCGTATCAACGTAATTATGCCGATCCTGTTCGGTGGCAGACAACACCGCCGCAACTACCGCGAATCGCTCGACTGCGCGGTGGCATTGCAGGAGCTCGAGCGTATGGGTGTATCCAACGTTATCACGTTCGACGCTCACGATCCTCGCGTGCAAAACGCTGTGCCGCTGATGGGCTTTGATAACATCATCCCGTCGTATCAAACGCTGAAAGCGATGTTCCGCCGTTTCCCCGACCTGCATCCCGACGTGGATCATATGATGATCGTCAGCCCCGACGAAGGCGCTATCAACCGCAATATGTTCTATGCTTCCACGCTGGGCGTGAACCTCGGTATGTTCTACAAACGCCGCGACTATGCGCACGTGGTGAACGGCCGCAACCCCATCGTTGCCCACGAATATCTGGGTGATTCGGTGGAAGGCAAGGACGTGTTCATTGCCGACGATATCATTTCTTCGGGCGAATCCATGCTGGATATCGCCTACGAGCTCAAGAAGCGCAAGGCGAACCGTGTGTTCTGCTACGCTACCTACGCTATCTTCACCAACGGCTTGGAGAAGTTCGACAAAGCGTACAAAGACGGTTACATTTCGGGCGTTATTGGGACCAACCTGACCTACCGTTCCGAAGAGCTCAAACAGCGCGAATGGTTCTGCGAAGTGGACGTGTCCAAGTATATTGCGTACTTTATCGCTTCGCTCAACCACGATATGTCGGTCACCAAGCTTATCGATCCCCACGATAAGATTCAAAAACTCTTGGCCGAACGCAAATAAGTAACAAAAAGCCTGCGGAAACGCAGGCTTTTTTCTTTACAAACGGGTGGTGTAGTGATATACTGTGTCGGTGAAAGAAGGAACGACTATGAATCTTAAAATTACCGACGTGCGTGCTCATCCCGGTGACAGCGCGTTTTTGATCGATGACGGCGAAACGGCCATTCTCTACGACACGGGCTTTGGTTTTACGGGCTACGGCGTGGCGGATAAGGTGCGTGAGCAGCTGGGCGAGCGTCCTCTCGATTATATTTTTCTCACACACTCGCATTACGACCATGCACTCGGCGCACCGTACGTATGCGCACGGTATCCGATGGCTACGGTGGTGGCGGGACAGCACACGGCCGATGTGTTTCAAAAGCCTACGGCGCGGGCGAAGATGCGCGATTTAGACCAAAAATTTGCGGCGTGCTGCGGTGTGGAAGAATACGAAGACCGCATTGACGAGCTGCGTGTCGATACCGTGGTGCGCGAGGGTGATACCGTGCAGGCAGGGGCGATGACGTTCACGGTGGTGGAGCTGCCGGGGCATACGTATTGTTCCATCGGCTTCTATCTGGCGTCCGAGAAAATGCTGCTTGGCTCGGAGTCGCTTGGCGTGTACGACGGAGAGAGTATCGTATTTCCGCTGTATTTGGTGGGTTACCGTATGGCTTTGGAATCTATCGCCAAGGTGGAAGCCATGGATATCGAGCATATCTTGGTGCCGCATTACGGTGTGTTGGACAAGGAAGACACACGGTTTTATTTAAGCGAATGCCGCAAAAGCTCGGTGTCCACGGCTGAGGGCGTTTTGGGAATATTGAAAAACGGCGGTACGCACGACGATGCCGTGGACTACGTGAAGCAGCGTTTCTTCCGCGGCCGCGTGCCGGAAATCTATCCGCCGGATGCCATGAAGCTGAATACCAATTTATTGGTGAGTTTATTAGAAAGAGAATTATTATAACAAAAACCCGCCACCCCAAAAGGGTGGCGGTTTTTGCTTTGGTTATCTCGTTTAGTCCACAATAATCATCGCAACGAAGCGGAGCGGTTCGCGCCCCGTGTTCTTCACGCCGTGGCTTTCGCCTGCGGGGCAGAAGGTGGTCATACCGGCGGCGATGGGCACGAGGGTGCCGTTATCGTTGTATTCGCCGATGCCCGACAGAAAATAGTAGGTTTCGTTTTCGCCGTGGTGGGCGTGGAACGGAACGGCTTGGCCGGGTTCGACCTCTACCACCGAAAATAGGCGGTTTTTGGGATTGGCGCCTTCAAACTTGTTTAGAAAATTGTGCGTGAGCATTAAACTGCCGTCGGGATTGAATTCTTGCTTTTTGGGAAGTTCGGCGTACGTCATGATCATTATTATCACCTCATTTTAAGATAGGGTGAGCAGTAAAACCCGAACCCGCCGCCAAGCGGGATATTTCGGTGCTTTTTGCTTCATCCGTGCTCGTAAGGCGCGAGCATTACTTCGCCCGACTGAAGCAAAAATCCCTCAAAATCTCCTCGCTTTGCGGTCATAGATTTTGAAACAAGCGGATTTTTCGTTCAGCCGCGGCAAAAGCGCAGCCAATACTGCCGTATTGGCGAGCATTTTAACAATGGATGAGCGGAAATCCGCCGTTTCAAAACGCGGTTCGGATTTCATTGCTCACCCTTAGGGTGTAGTGAATCCACGT
>JAZQTE010000269.1:0-2394 GCA_045630505.1 Acutalibacteraceae bacterium
GCGACGGATCGGCCAAAGCCGCTTGCGCCTCGGCAGCACCTGCCATTAGCGCTTCAATATCGCAGCCTGCCACCGCAATGGGCAGCAAGCCCACCGCCGTGAGCACCGAGAAACGGCCGCCCACGTCATCCGGCACCACGAAGGTTTCATACCCTTCTCTGTCGGCCAAGCCCTTCAGCGTGCCGCGGGCCTTATCCGTGGTAACGTAGATGCGTTTTTTTGCTTCCTCGCGCCCCACCGTTTTTTCCAAATATTCGCGAAATACGCGAAACGCAATGGCAGGCTCGGTGGTGGTACCCGATTTCGAGATCACGTTCACCGATACACGCTTGCCCTCACACAGTGCCAACAGCTCGCTGAGAGCCGAAGCGCTGATGTTGTTGCCGGCAAAGTACACGTCGGGCGTGTCTTTCTTTAAATTGTTGTATAAGGGCGATTTCAAAAATTCGATCACCGCACGTGCGCCGAGATACGAACCGCCGATGCCGATCGCAATAAAAATATCGGTATCTTTTTTAATGCGTTCCGCCGCCGCTTGAATGCGAGTAAATTCTTCCTTATCGTAATTCGTGGGCAAGGTGAGCCAACCGAGAAAATCATTTCCCGCACCGCTGCCGTTGTGCAGCATCTCGTGTGCGGCAGTTACCTGCGCCTGCATACCTGCCAATTCGTGATCACGCACGAAACCGTTTAAATGACGAATATCCAATGTGGTTGCCATGTGTTTGCCCCCGTTTGTTTTTCTTGATTCTATTCTACTATATTCCCGCGTCGATTGCAACCGCTATTTATGAATTTTTTATAACTTTTTACCAAACATTTTGTAAATCCGTGTCGAAATACGGCACTCCCGTGCCGTTATGCACAAAGCGCCCTGCACAGCCGCCCCAAAACCGTACCGAAACCGAGCCGCGCTACCGCCTCTTTCGTCACCACGTTATAGGTAGCAAGCACCTTGCCGTCCTGCTCCACCTTCACCTCCCCCACGATCTGTCCTGCTTCCACGGGCGCCTCCACGTCCTCGGCCATCGTGACGGTGCACGTAATGCTTTTCTCGGTGCCTTTCTTAATCAAAAGCGGCTGCATATCTTCACACGTAACGTCCACCTGCGCCCTCACACCGCGCAGCACCGCTATCGGTTGCAGCAGCGACGGATCGGGCGTAGGCGTGTAGGTGCCGTACTGTGCAAAGCCGTAATCCAGCAGCTTGCGCGCGCCGCCGAAGCGTTCCGCCGTGGTATCACAGCCCAAGATGACCGCCACCAACCCCATACCGTTGCGTTCGGCGGTAGCGGAAAGATTGTGCCCTGCCGCCGAGGTGGTACCCGTTTTCAGCCCCGTGGCACCCGCGTAAAACCGTACCAGCTTATTGGTGTTCACCAACTGCGACTTGCCGCCGCGCAGGCTATCCATCCAAATGGTGGTGTACTGGGTGATCTGACGATGCTTCATCAGCTCGCGCGACATTACCGCCACGTCGTAGGCGCTGGAATGTGCTTCGTCGTTGAGTCCGCTGCAATCCAAAAACTTCGTATCCTTCATACCAAGGGAGGCCGCGCGGTCGTTCATTGCCTGCACGAAGCCTTCGATGCTCCCCGAAACGTGCTCTGCCAGCGCCGCACACGCATCGTTGGCAGACACCACCGCCGCCGCTTTTATCAGCTCGTGCACCGACATTACCTCGCCCGTTTCCAACCAAATTTGCGAACCACCCATCGCTGCCGCTTCCGATGAACACGTCACCTTGTCTTGCAACGTGATCCTGCCGTCATCCAACGCCTCCATCACCAAAAGCAGCGTCATCACCTTGGTGACCGATGCGATCGGCAACGGCTCGTGCGCATTTTTCTCATACAGCACCGTACCCGACGCCATCTCCATCAACACCGCCGATTTACCGCCCACCGTAAGCTCCGCAGGCTTGGTAACCACCGGTACGGCATCATCAAAAACCGACGGCGTTTCCAGCGCCATCAGCTGTGCCGCCGTTTCACCGCTTTCCCCGTCGGTGATCAGCGTGCCGGCCGCAGCCGCAGGTGTGCCGAGAAGCACCAAACACAACACCGCCGACAATATCGTATATCCCCATTTCATACCAATCCCTCCATTCGTTATCACTCTATGCGGCCATTTGGGGAAAATATGCAATCTCCCCTTGCGTTTTGCCGAAAAAGCAGATACAATAGAGGTAGGGTGAGCAATGAAGCCCGAACCGCGTTTTGAGAAGGCGGATTTTCGCTCATCCTTTGTTAAAATGCTCGCCAATACGGCAGTATTGGCTGTGCTTTTGCCGCGGCTGAACGAAAATCCACTCTTTTCAAAATCTACGACCGCAAAGCGAGGAGATTTTGAGGGGTTTTTGTTTCAGCCGGGCGAAGTAATGCTCGCGCCTTG
>JAZQTE010000270.1:0-1902 GCA_045630505.1 Acutalibacteraceae bacterium
TAGCCCACCTTGTTGCGCACACGGCTGATCATTCCCTGCAGCATTGCAAACACCTTGCCGTCCTCCATCTGAACGGTCAGATTATTTTCTACGGTGTGCGCGGCGAGCTTGGAAAGACAGTAGGCGTCCACCTCGGGCACCACACGGGTACGCACAAATTCGCCGAGCACCTGCCCTGCCAAATTGGCAGCCCCTGCCTCGTCTTGGTCTTGCGCGTCCAGCATAAAGGAACGGCCGCGATCCTGCGTGAGGGTGAAGGGCGTAGCGGATACGTTCACGGCACCGCCCACAAAGCCGCCGTCACGATCGTAATCACCGAGTCCCGACAGCTCCAAATCGGGAATCAGTACGGTATGCGCGCCCACGAATTTGGCACGCAGTGCGTTGTCGGTGAGGAAGCCCGTCACGGCGCTCTGTACGAACAGACGGTCGAGCTCCTCGGTCATTTTGCTTGCATAAGTAATCGAATTAGCCATTGTCACAGTTCTCCTTTTTTTGTCGTTTGTTGTCGTTTACTGTCGTCCCCAAATGCCGCGCAGCATCGCCGCCTCCACGGGTGACGCGGTTTGTCCCCCGTCCGAGGCCATCGCCCCTGCACTTCGTGCGGCGGCAGCCTCGGCTGCGGCTTGCTCCTCGGCAATGCGAACGGTTTGCTTGTGTTCGTGCCTCAAATAGGCGTCCAGCAGCGAGATTCCCTGCTCACCGGCGGTGCGCACCACCTCGTCGGGCAGCTGCGAAAAATCACCCACCTGCGGCACAAACGCCTTGAGCGCCTCATATTCCTCCGCCAACCGCTGCGCCAGCGTGTCGGCAGGAGGGGGAGCGGTGCGCTCGGTCAATCCGCTCACCCACTCCGTAAGCGTTTTCCCCTCGCGGGCAGCGGTGTCCTTCAGCGTGGCAAGCAGCGGCTCCACCGACTCGTATTTCATCCCCATCTGGGCGTACTGCACGGCTTGCTCGTGCGACAGCGTGTGCGTTTGCTTGTTAAACTTCACGGACAATCCTGCCTGCTCGGCTTCGGCGGCCACGGTTGACGCGTCAGGTTGCACGTCGGCTGCCGTCGTTACGGTTTCTTGCATATTCATTCTCCTTCATCCTGCGGCGCAAAGCCGTCATACGTTAAAAAATTACGGTACTCGCGAAGCAGCCGCTCACGGCGGCGCTCCGCCTGCTCGTCGGGCGTCGGGATCGGGCGGCGCGTGACGTGCCGAAACACCGCCACCGCCAAAGCTCCTGCCAGCACCCCAAACATAAATTCCATACCTACACTCCTCTCACTCGCCCCAACCGCCAACCATATCGTCACCCGAAATTTCAGGGCGCCGCACCCGTGCGTGCGGTGTTGGCGGCGCGGGGCGAAAATACGTGATATCCTCCATCGCATACCGCAGCGCATCCATCAAATGGTCATTTCCGCCGCGTGGGCGTGAGCGTAGTCCCCCACCGTCACGCTCCCACGCATAGGCGGAAAGCTCGGCCGCCGTGTGGCGGCACCGCGGATGCACGATAATGCGATATTCCTGCAGGCGTGAGATGCCGTAAAGCAGCGATCCCGGCCCCTTCTCGGCAGGGAGTACACGGTAGATCCCTGCCCGTCGCAGTTCCTCGGTGGATTTCGGCTCGGCACTGTCGGCACGGATACGCTCGCTCGCATACCCCATCCGCGTCAAACGGTCGGCAATGTCACGGTTGAGCAGCCCACGCTGCAAAAACTCGTCAAACACGTACAACCGCCTGCCGAGCGGATCGGCCGCCGCCGCAATAAACGCGGTCGGATCGTTTGCGTAGCCGTAGTCCAGCCCGTAAATGCGGCGATACCGCCACGCCTCGGGCAACGCATCGGGATCAAAGTCCGCGATCTCCCAGTTTTCGTAGATCAGCCCGTCCGTGATCCCCCAGTCA
>JAZQTE010000271.1:0-1923 GCA_045630505.1 Acutalibacteraceae bacterium
TAAGAAAAAACCTGCCCTCGTGATTACAAGAGCAGGTTGTGGTGGACGTTAACGGACTCGAACCGCTGACCCTTCGTACGTCAAGCGAATGCTCTACCAGCTGAGCTAAACGTCCAAGTTGTAGGAACAACTGGTATTATACTCAAAGCTTTAGCGGTTGTCAAGAGTTTTTCGCAATTTTTGCGAAATTTAGAATATACGCCACAAGGTTTCTTCCACGGTGTCGCCCGTGACGGAATAGGTGGTATCGTCGAGAAGCGTCATATACGGCTTACCTTCGCTGCTCGGTACACGTTCGGATTTTGTACATTCCACCGTAAAGGTGACGGGATGCGCCACGGTGAGAGGTTTCACTTTTTTGTCCTTTAACGCATCAACGGCAGTGGCTACCGCTTGGCGAATGCACGCTTCTGATTTGGCGGGAGAAAGCAACAAAGCGCCGCAGTCGCCGGCATCTTCCTTCACGACCGCCGTAGTGTTCCACGGCATTTGCTCCTTGGCTTGTGCACAAGCATCGCGGCTTCCCGAAACCATAATAACGGGTTTATTGTATTCTCCGAGAATAGCGCCGTCAATAAGCGCTTCACCGGCAGGAGTATCGTTTAACAGAATGCGGCGGTACCAATGGCGGCACATGGTGTGTTCGAGTAAAGAACCCACGGAGCCGGCCATTGCGTGATAGCCCAGCAGGATAACGCCGTCGCAGTTTTCGATACCGGGGAAGCGCTTGGTACCTGTCCAGCCGCAGGTGACGACGTCGATATCCGATGACAGTTCATCCCAGAGAACGGTGTAGCTTCCGCCGTGAACGTCGCGCACGTATACTTTTTCGGCGCCTGCTTCCTTGCAAGCGGCGGCGCAAATATTAATTTCTCTCGTCATTAAACGGCGAGCTTCGTTAAATCGCGGACGGTCGGGCGTTAATTGATCTTCGGTATAAATACCGCTGATGCCTTCCAGATCTGTCATAATATAGATATTCATAAGAGATCGCCTCCGAGTATTATTGTAACGGGTAATTCAAGACGCGTCAATAGTGCCGCGTAAAAAAGGAGGTATCATTTTACGGGAATATCTTGCAAGATGCCGTGTTTTGGTGTATGATAGCGATAGTATCGGGGGTGAGGCGTTGAACGGTCTGCGACACGAGGATAAATATTATATCAGCTATGCGGGGTATCTGCAGCTGAAGGCACGGCTTTCGGCGGCACTCGAGAAGGATAAGCACACCACGCATCCCGATGGGAAATACGCGATTCGCAGCGTATATTTCGACGATTATTGCCAAAGCGGATTACTCGATAAAGTGGAGGGCGTGGAAAACCGTGAGAAATTCCGCATCCGCTGTTACGATTTTAAAGATACGATCATTCGATTGGAAGCTAAGCAAAAGCTGAATCAAATGACGCGTAAGCTTTCCGCCGTGCTCACTCGCGAACAAACGGATAAGCTGCTTGCAGGGGATCTGTGGGCGTTGTACGACGATGCTCAACCGCTGGTGAAAAACTTTTATTTAAAGGCGCGAACGCGGCTTCTAAAGCCGGCGGTCGTGGTGGATTATTACCGAGAAGCGTACGTATACCACGACGTTCGCCTAACGTTTGATAGTAACATTTGCAGTGGGCGGTTCGGTTTCTCACTGTTCGATCCGTCGCTTCCAACGGTGGCTGTTATGCCGTCCGACCGTTTGGTGCTGGAAGTGAAATACGACGAAGCTTTGCCGTTTGAGGTGAAACAACTGTTAAAAACCGTACCGATGACACGGTGCGCAATCTCAAAATACGCCCTATGTCGTGAGTGGCAGTAACGAAGGAGAGAGATCTATGAGTTTTTTGGATATGATTAAGAATGGCGTTGTTGAACAGTTCAGTGTGGGGGTAACGGTTCCTCAAATGCTGTTGTCGCTGCTGGTGGCGTTTGCTA
>JAZQTE010000272.1:0-2655 GCA_045630505.1 Acutalibacteraceae bacterium
AAAAGGGGGTGCATTTGTATTAAAATTAGAGTTAGTCTTCAAAAGAAGAAGCACCGCAACAGCGGTGCATCTTTATTTTTTCTCGTTCTTTTTGAATTAAAGATTTTTTGAAATCCAATCGTCAATCGCCGATTCTTCGCACGGGGCGAGCTTGCCTTGCGCGTATTCGGGCTTGCCGCCGCCTTTGCCGCCGAACGCTTCGTTGAGGGCCTTCACCGTATCGCGCACGTTGCCGCCAACGCTGCACAGCACATACAAGTAGCCGCCGTCGGGTTCTTTTGAAAACAGCGCGCAAGCGGTGGCGCCGCTATCGCTGAGGGCGTTGGCGCAATAGCGCAGCTCGTCGAACGATACGCCTTCGGTGAAGGCGTACACGGCGCTGCCCACGGAGACAGGCTTCAGCTCGCTGAACGCCAATTTTTTGGACATGGTTTGGTTTTCAAAACGCAGCGCGCCCAGCTGTTCGGCCTGCTTTTCTACCGCCTCTTTTATTGCGTGGCGCGGTGCTGACAGCGTACCCATCAGACTTTTATTTACCGCGTTAAGCGCTGCGTAATCCTGCAAGGCGTGAATGCCGGCCAGCATTTCCACGCGCGTGCCCTGCTTGAACGGATAGGCGTTCACGATTTTAATAATGCCGATCTCACCCGTGCGAGCAGGATGCGGCGCACAGCAAGCGCAGCAATCCACCGTATCGATGGTGATAAGGCGAATGCCGTCGCGCGGTTCGATCTTGCTGCGGTACGGAATGCTGCCAAGCTCTTCCTTGGTGGGATATGACGCGGTGATAGCAAGATTGCGGTACACCGCTTGGTTGGCAAGCAGCTCCACCTTCTCGATATTTTCCGCTGTGAGCGTACCGTTGAAATCCACCGTCATAAGCTCGTCGGCGCTCATATGGAATCCCACGTTATCGTATCCGTATTCCGTATGCACTACACCGGATACGATATGCTCACCTGCGTGGCTTTGCATACGCGAGAAACGCACGTCCCAATCGATAACGCCCGTTACCGCTTCACCGACTGCCAAGGGGGCTTCGGTAAAATGCGTAATGTTACCGTCCCTCTCCTGCACGTCACGCACGGAAACACCGCCGAGCACGCCGCTGTCGGCCGCTTGGCCGCCGCCTTCGGGAAAGAAGGCCGTGCGGTCGAGCACGATGCGATAGGCACCGTTTTCTTCTTCACACGAAAGCACCGTTGCCGTGAATTCGCGGCAATAGGCATCCGCTTCGTAGAGCTTTTGAGTCATCGCTCTCACCCTTTCTTGGAACACAGCGGGAGTAACGCGCCGTTACTACCGCTGTAAGGTGGCACGGCCCGCTCAAACCTGCCGCAAAGCGGCCCATTTCGGGCCTTTTCATCTCATTTGTTCTCGCAAGGCGTGAGCCTTGCTTCGCCCAAATAAACTCAAAATTCCTCGAAATCTTCTCGCTTTGCGGTCGAAGATTTTAAAAAGAGATAATTGGTGTTCAGGCAAGGCAAAAACGCAGCCAATACGCCCGTATTGGCGAGTTTTTAACGATGGCTGAGCGACAATTACCCTTTTTAAAACAAGATTTGAGTGAGCCGCGTCACCTTATTGTTAATTATTTTGTAGTTTTTCTTCCAATACGCTCTTGATGACCGAGGGATCACCCGCGCCCTTGAGTTCTTTCATACACGCACCGAACAAGGCCTGCGCCGCCTTGACCTTGCCGTTTTTGAAATCCTGCACGGCTTGCGCATTTTCGGAAAGCACACGGTCGATCACGTCACCGATCATCGAGGCATCGACCTTCTTATCCAGCCCTTGCTGCTTGCAGAACTCAACGGGATCCACATCGTCTTCGATCACGGCGATGAGCACCTTTTTACCGGCGTTGCGGTTGATGGTGCCGTCGGCCACCATACGGATCACGGTTGCCAGCTTTTCGGGCGTGATGGCGAGATCGGAAAGCACCTTGCCGTCTTTGCGGAGAATACCCGCGCAATCGGTAAGGATCCACGCCGCAGTGTCCTTCGGGTTGCAGCCCAGCGCCACGGTGTCGTCCATCAGCTTGCTGATCTTTTGGTTGGACAAGAACATATCGATCTCTTTGTCCGAAATGCCTGCCGCACGGTACTCTTCGGCTTTTTCATCCACCGCTACGGGCTTGTTGGCTTTGATCTGCTCCAGCCATTCGTCGTCGATAATGATCGGCATCAGGTTGGCATCGGGGAAATAACGGTAATCCGCTTCGGTTTCCTTGTCACGCATCGCAAAGGTCTTGCCGCTGACGTCGTCAAAACGGCGCGTTTCCTGCACCAGTTCTTCGGTGCCAAGCTCCAGCGCATCGATATGGCGCTGCGATTCGTAACGAATGGCACGCTCAATGGCCTCGAACGAGCTCATATTTTTGATTTCGGTACGAACGCCGAATTCTTCACTGCCCTGCGGACGCACGGAAATGTTGACGTCACAGCGCATAGCGCCCTCTTCACATTCCGAAATACCGCCCAAACGGAACATGGATTTCAGCTTGTTCAGATACGCCACCACTTCTTCCGCGCTGCGGAAATCGGGCTGGGTAACGATTTCGATCAGCGGTACGCTGGTACGGTTGAAATCCACGTAGGAAAATTTACCTTCGTGCACAAGCTTGCCTGCGTCCTCTTCCATGTGAATCTGCTT
>JAZQTE010000273.1:0-5404 GCA_045630505.1 Acutalibacteraceae bacterium
TCTGCGGGCAAAACATATTCCTTACCATCAATAGAAATCGAATATGCCAAATCGTTATATGAGGTAATATCCATTCGTACTGCTAAATTAGGTTCTTCCCCAAAGAATCCGTAGACTACACCATAAACATAACAGTTTTCCGGCATTCCATCCGGTTTCTTAATTAGATCATATAAGCCTGCTTCACGAGGATCCTTTTGTGAACGGACATCGGACAAGAACTCTGCAATTTCCGATGCTTCAACTATTCCATCACCGCAAGTTGTGTGAGTTACATCGCTTTCCGTATTTCCTATACCGGAAACAAATTCAAATCGAATGCAATTATCTACAACAAAATCGAGTGGCGGCAACGAGGTCTTGCGGTAAATACTAAACCATTCATTATCGGGAGCATATCTGATCAGGATGTTGTCATTGTCAGCATCTCTTATAGCAAACATCCCTGTTTGGTACGAAAGGCCCAAGTGTTGAGATGTTTTTTCTTCTCCTTGTATGCTGCCGATAAAAACCAAGTCACCCAAATAGTAAAGGATTCCTTCGTTTGCCAAGTGGGTGTACTCAACTCCCGAATTACTGACTATGTTCCCATTCTTATTTTTTGTAAATGTATCTTCTTTTGTAGGAGAACAACCGCACAAAAGTATAAGTGTTACGACGATTAAACATAATACTTTTTTCATATACTTACCTCCATTCACTTATCTTTTAAATAATTATAGCATGGAAGAAGTTTATTTTCAATAAATTAACGCTTTTCGGCTATAATTCAACGATTACCCCACTAAATCAACGATTATAGTTATAATTTAACGATTACCTGTATTTTAATGATATTTCGAGCCGATTTTCTACAAAACAATAAAAGCACCCGTTTGGGTGCTTTTATTGTTTGGCGGAGAAGGAGGGACTCGAACCCTCGCGCCGGTTACCCGACCTACGCCCTTAGCAGGGGCGCCTCGTCACCAACTTGAGTACTTCTCCGTGTACAAGCCGAATGCGGTGAGCAAACGGCTTGCTTATTAACTTTTTCACCGTTTCGGTGTGGCGGAGAGGAAGGGATTCGAACCCTTGGCTCTTTCGAGTCACTGGTTTTCAAGACCAGCTCCATAAACCGCTCGGACACCTCTCCGTGTGCAACGGATATGATTTTATCATTTTTAACGGATAATGTCAACACCCAAAATGACTTTGACGCAATTTTTTTATTTCTTACATCGTTTCAAACACGTCTAAAAGATCGAGTGGGTGGTCGAGCAAGATCTCCGATCCCGCTTTTGCCAGTTCTTCGGCACCGCGGAAGCCCCACGAGGCACCGCAGCAAATCAAGCCTGCGTTGTGTGCTGTGAGTACGTCAACATCGGAGTCACCGACAAACAGCGTGTGCTCTTTATCGGCACCGCAATCCGCGAGTGCTGTTTCTACCACTTGCGGATGAGGTTTATTGGGACGATCGTCAACACTGCCGTAGACGCAAAGGAAGCCGTAGGCACCAAAAAACTTATTGGCGGGCAAACGGGCTTGTGCTTCCGCCTTGTTAGTAACAACGCCCATACGAATGCCCATTTCGCGCAGACGGTCTAACAGCGGATATACGCCGTCGTACGGGGCGGTCTTAACGTCTAAATGGTCGGCGTATAATTCCACAAAGCGGGCGTATGCACGGTCGAGCTCTTCTTCTGAAAGCGTACCCTCGAAAGCGCGCTCTACCAGCTTGCGGATACCGTTGCCGACAAAACGATAATAGGCATCGCGCGTGTGGACGGGGGTGCCGTCGGCACGTCCCCTGCCCCATTCCGTTAATACCCGCTCGGCAGCCCAAGAAAGATCGTCGATCGTATCGATGAGCGTTCCGTCAAGATCAAATAAAACTGTTGTTATCTTTTGCACGTGAATACCCCTTTATTTTCTTCTAACCTTGCGCAGACGATCTACCGAATACCACACGAGAAACGCCAGCGCTATCACGCCGACAACACCCGTGCAGATGCCCCACAAGGGATTTGCCAGCTTGAGCTTCATCCACAAGCGATCCATATATGCGCCCGTTTCAATCGGTAACGTCAGAAATACTTCCGTGTTGTTCTGCAGCCATTCGGCAGAGGGATAGAAATTCTCGTTACCGCCGATTTCGGGATCGAGTTCGGCTTGCGCCGCCACTTGCGGCGTAGAATAACCGATATACTCGGCATTCATTAAGGCGATATCCGTGCGGCACAAGAAATTAATATACATTTCCGCTTCGGTTTTGTGCGGCGAATCCTTAGGGATACAAAGCGCATCCACGAACTGGTTGGTGCCGCTTTCGGGAACGAAGAAATCGATATTTGTGTTACCTTCGTCTTCGTCCATCATAATGATGCCATCACCCGAATAATACGGAGCAATCCAGCCCTCTTCGTTGATCATCTTGTCGAACACTTGGTCCATTACGTATTGATGAAGAACGGTTTTTTGTTCCGCCAGAGCCTTATACGCTTCGTCCCATTCGGCCGGATCGGTGGTATTCATGGAATAACCGCACTTATTGAGCGCGATACCAAACGCGTCGCGAGGGTTATCGAACATAAAAATGCGGCCGCTGTATTTCTCACTCCACAAGAGATCCCAGCCGAGCGCCAAATCTTCTTCATCTACGTACTTGGTGTTATAGAAGATACCCACCGTTCCCCACGTATACGGCACGGAATAGGCATTTGTGGGGTCGTATTGGGGGTTTTTTAGCGATTCGTTGATATACTTAAAGTTGGGAATGTTATTGAAATTAATGGGCGCCAAACGGTCTTCCTGCACCAATTTTCCCACCATATAATCCGAGGGAACGATAATATCGTACGTAGCAGCCCCCGAGGTAAGTACGGCGTACATACTTTCGTTATCCGTGAAATTCTTATAGTTTACACGAATACCCGTTTCTTCGGTGAACAAATCGTTTACCGAAGGATCAATATATTCTCCCCAGTTATATACATTGAGAGTAACGACTTCTTCGGCAGATACCGGCACGGCCGTGAAACACAGAAGAAGCGCCAGCGCCAGCAAGAGAGCCAATTTTTTCATTATGCTCCCCTCCTTTTGGCGTTACTGCGTTTTTGCTTGGGCTCAGAACGCATTTGCAACACGTTCACAAGAATCAAAAGCACCAACACAGCAGTGAACATCAGCGTGGAAAGTGCGTTGATCTCGGGCGTGACACGGCGCTTCACCATCGCGTAAATAGTGACCGAAAGGTTTTGAGCCGATACGCCCGACGTGAACAGACTGATAACAAAATCATCCAGCGACATAGTAAAGGCCATTAATGCGCCTGTGATGATGCCGGGGAGAATTTGCGGAAACACCGCACGCACGAAGGCCGTAAACGGATGGCAGCCGAGATCGACAGCCGCTTCGTACAAGTGGGGATCCAATTGGCGCAGCTTGGGCATCACCTGCAGCACTACGTAGGGAATACAGAACGTAATGTGTGAAAGCAGCAAGGTAACGTAGCCCGGTTGCAGCAATCCCGTGGTCTTATAGATAAATACAAACAGCAGCATCAATGCGATGCCCGTTACGATTTCGGGGTTGACCATAGGCAGATTGTTGAACGCCAACAGCAAGTTGCGCAGCTTGGCGTTCACACTGCGAATACCGATAGCGGCCGCTGTACCGATAATTGTGGAAACCACGGTTGCGACGACGGCAATAGACAGCGTTACCCACAGTGCAGACAAGATCTCTTCATTTTGAAAGAGGGACTCGTACCAACGCAGCGAAAAGCCGTTCCAAACCACGCGGCTTTTGGAATCGTTAAAAGAGAAGATGATGAGCACGGCAATCGGCGCATACAGAAAAGCGAAGATAATACCGTTGTAAATGCGGGAAAGAGTTTTCATGCGGCATCCTCCTCTCCCTGCTTATCCACCATACCTGTGACAGCCATACACACGAGGATGAGCACCATCAGCACCAGCGACAGCGTAGCGCCCACGTGATAATCGGCGCCTTGGCCGATAAACATCGTTTCGATGGTATCGCCGATCATCAGCGTTTTGCTGCCGCCGAGCAATTTGGTGATAACAAAGGTACTGACGGCCGGTACGAACACCATCGTGATACCACTGAGCATACCGGGAACGGACAAGGGTAGCACGACCTTGCCGAACACTTGAAACACATTGGAGCCGAGATCTTGTGCCGCTTCGATAACGCTGTTATCGATTTTTACCATCACAGAATACAACGGCAACACCATAAAAGGCAGGAAATTGTATACCATACCCAGAATTACAGCGCCGTTCGTATTGATAAGCTCGAACGATTGGCCTTCGCCTAAAATGCCGATTGCACGGAACAGCTGATTGATGAAACCGTTGTTTTCGAGCAGCGACATCCATGCATACGTTCGAAGCAAGAAGTTCATCCACATAGGTAACATAATGATCATAACCATCGTTTGTTGCACGCGGCCTTTGGCGCGAGAAATATTATATGCCAAAGGAAAGGCCAACACCAAACAGATCACCGTAGCGATAGCGCCTAAAAAAATGGACAAGCCAAACGTACCGGCATACTCGACGATGGACGACAAGTTTGCCAGCGTGAATTGGCCGTTTGCATCGGTAAACGCAAACCACAGCACGATGCCCAGCGGAATGACAGTGAAAAGGAGCATCCACAAAGCAAACGGTGCTGCGGCAGTTTTGGAACGCATCATTCCT
This sequence comes from Acutalibacteraceae bacterium, assembly GCA_045630505.1. GTDB lineage: Bacteria > Bacillota > Clostridia > Oscillospirales > Acutalibacteraceae > RGIG3009. Next base: position 4,704 of record JAZQTE010000273.1, read on the forward strand.
CTACCTCCGCTGCATCTTCCGTAAGATTTGCTTCGGGGTTGCCCAGCTCGTCAAATTCATCGGAATACGAGCTGTAATCACCGAACTGGTTGGAATATTCAGACTTCTTCATAATGTGGATATCTTCAGGGTTCAGCACGATGCCGATTACCGAATCCACGGGATAGTAATCGGTGGTTTGGATCATCCATTTGAAGCCTTTAAAGTCGACGATAGTTTCAAAATGAACACCTTTAAAGGTAACAGCGGTGACGGTGCCCGTTAAATGCCCCTCGTTGGCAGGGACAATATCGATATCTTCGGGGCGGATAACCACGTCCACGGGTTCGTCTTTTTCGAAGCCTGCATCCAGACAACGGAATTTACGGCCAAAAAACTCCACCAAATAATCCTCGTGCATAATGCCATCTAAGATATTACTCTCGCCAATAAAATCGGCTACAAAGGCGTTTAGCGGCTCGTTATAGATATCTTGCGGCGTACCGATCTGCTGAATGCGGCCGGCATCCATAACCACCACGGTATCCGACATTGAAAGCGCTTCTTCTTGATCGTGAGTAACGTAGATGAACGTGATACCGAGGCTCTTTTGAATGTTTTTCAGTTCGACCTGCATATCTTTACGGAGTTTGAGGTCAAGTGCCGCCAACGGCTCATCCAAAAGCAAAACGCGCGGATTGTTAGCAAGCGCGCGTGCGATG
>JAZQTE010000274.1:0-2679 GCA_045630505.1 Acutalibacteraceae bacterium
GCCTCCGACTTTTTGAAGAAGCGAGATTGTGTGGATATTTCCACCGAAAACGATTCGTTCTATTGCTATCCCTTGACGCAAAAGAACGTGGTGACAAAGCTTGCGTTTGCCACGGAAATTTTGTATCAGCGCGCACAAGAAAAACGCGGCAAATAAACCGATAACGGTGTGGAAATTCCACACCGTTATTTTGCGTTTTCGCTTGCTTTTCGGTGGGTGCTTTGCTATACTTGGACTATGTGAGGTGACTGTTTTGAGCCACAAAGCTACTGCAACGGAAAACAATAAAACGCTCGGCACCGTGGCGTGGTGCCTTGTTATTGTCGCCGTGTTGTTGGCAGCGGTGTTTGCGTTTGAGAAATTGTCGAGCCGTTTGGCGGTGAGCCGAAGTGAGGCCTTGGTGCAAATTCACCTTTCGCAGAACACGAAAAGCGACAGTGACGACGTTCGCTTGACGCCCGAGCTGCTGGCTGCTTGGTCGAGTCCCTACAGTGCGCTGCGTTCCTCTGTTATGTACGAGGCGCTGAACGAAAGCGAGCAAACGGTCTACCGAGCGATGGAATACGCCTTGTACCAAGGATATACGTACGTTTGTGTGGACGATGCGCTGGTGAATGATCGCGAAACGCTTATTAAGGTGCTGCGATATTTGGCGTTGGATTCGCCGCTGTTAGAACAGAATTTGCGGTATTCCGCTTCGGATTTCAGCTACGTATACGAGGTGGACGTGTTGGGACTGTACACGGTGGACGCCACGCTTACGGGGTATTATATTCGGGTGGATAATTTCACAGAAAAGCTGTGGAAAAAGAAAATGCTGGCACTGGATAAGGCGCGTGCCTTGGTGGCGGCGCTACCGAAAAATGCCACTTCTGCCGAAAAGGCGATAACTCTGTATAAAACAGTGTCGCAGGGGGTGGAGTATACCGAGTATTCCTCCAAGGGCAACGGCGTGCAAACGTATTTGTACGATGCGCTGCTGGCAGGCAAGACGAACTGCGACGGCTATGCCAATGCGCTGGCGCTTGTGCTGCGTTTAGCAGGCATCGAGTCGTTGGAGAAGAATTATATTCCCGAAACCGATGACGAAACCGGTCACACGTGGACGTGCTTTGAGTTGGACGGCAAATGGTATAATGCCGATGCTACGGGCGAAGCGTACATTCCCAAGGAGGCTCTTGAGATGCAAGGCGGCTTGCGGTGCGGTTTTCCCGATATACTGCAGCGCTACGTGCCTGCCTATGCCGAGGTGTATCCGCGCTGCGAGGAAGCCTTATGCGTGCCCGTGGATGCACATATTCAAAACAATTTACAATTGACGGAAGCGTTGGTCGACGGCTTTTCAAAGCACGGCAACCGTTGGGCGTTGGTGCTGGTGGATACGGTAGACAGAACCACCTCGAAAAACTACACGCAGCAGGTGGCTAACCGCCTGCATATACGCTTTCAGGTGCGATATATACAAACGGTTGACGGGCGAACGGCGGTGTTTGCCTACACGGCACTTTAGGAAGAAGGGGTATTGTGGAGCTTTTAAAGGAATTGCTTACGGTGCTTTCATTGGAAATGACAAAGCCGGAGCCGTACGGCACGTATCACCTGCTCACGACGGCGGCGTTTATCATTATCGGCGTGCTGCTGTGTGTTTTCTTAAAAGAAGGCACCGAGAAGCAGGTGCGGTGGGTGCTGTTTGTTACGGTGACGCTTACGGTTCTCGGTGAGATATACAAACAGATCGTGTATACGTTCAGCGTTTCCGAAGGCGTGATCGTTGCGGATTTTCAGTGGTATGCGTTTCCGTTTCAGTTTTGCTCCACGCCGATGTACGTGGGGCTGTTGGCGTTGCTCACACGGGGGCGTGTGCATCAGGCTTGCTGCGATTATCTGGGAACCTTTGCACCGTTTGCAGGAATCTGCGTACTGGCGTATCCCGTGGATATTTACATTTCTATGATCGGTATCAATATCCAAACCATGGTGTGCCACGGTTCGATGATTGCGGTCGGCATGTACTTGCTGTACGTAAACTACGTGAAATGCCATCTGCGCACGTTGCGGCGTGCTGCGTGTGTGTTTGCGGTAGCGGTGGCACTGGCCGCCGTGATGAACGAGATTGCTTATCGCACGGGATTGCTGGAGAATGAAACCTTTAATATGTTTTTCATCAGCCCCTATTGCGAGCCGTCGCTGCCGGTGTATTCATCGGTGCAGGCGGTGGTACCGTTCCCGTGGTCGCTTGTGATTTACGTTGCGGCGTTTACGTTGGCAGCGGGGTTGATATTAGCCGTGGCGTACGGTGTGAAAACCGTTGGCAGGCTGTGCAAGAAAGAAAAGTGAGGCGGTAGTTATGAGCAAGGTTAAATTTACGTTATTTTCCGATCTGCATTACATTAAAGAGTATTATGCGTGCACGCCGATGCATCTGCAGCAAATTATTGACCGTGCGCACGAGTCCGGTTCGGAATTTATGATGCAGCTGGGCGATTTTTCCAACGATATCATCGGCTCCCGTGAGGTGGTGAAGATGTATTTGGACAACAAATACGATCTGCCTGCCTACGGGATCTACGGCAATCACGAGCTGGAATGCATGCACCACGGCAAGGGTGATCCCACAATTCCCGAAACGATGATCTACGTGACGCCGTATCTTACCAACCGTGCCGACGAGGTGCATTG
>JAZQTE010000275.1:0-3472 GCA_045630505.1 Acutalibacteraceae bacterium
ATATAGACACCGATTGCACAAAACGTAGCGATCGGCGCCGCTAACAATAAATCCAGTTTGAAAACGATCACCATCGCAGCAAACACAAACAGCGGTATAAATTTCACAAACGCCACCAACGTGTTCGCGGCGCCGTTCACCGCCTTCTTTTGGGGTTCTTTTTCTTTTGTTTCCATATAAACCTCCGTGCTGATGCTTTATCACTACTCGAAATTGTGAAAAAATTAACAATTGTACTATCTCTAACTCGTCGATTAGTATAGCACAATTGGTACAATATGACAAGATAACATAATATTGTTTTCCTTTATAGACCTATATACTTCGCTATATAATTTATAGAGTTTTAGATATAATTTGCCAACAAAAGCGTTGAGCAAAAGTAAAAATCCCCCAACAAAGTGTTTACAACAAAAAACGCTCGAACGATCTCCTCGTCCAAGCGTTTTGCTTGCTGTTATCAAAGTTCAAAATTCGGTACGTTATTTTTCAAATACAAGCGTAAATCCCAAATCCTTAAGCTTGTCGCAGCACTCGATCACCAAGTCGGGCCGATACTCCTCTACGTGGTGTCCGTCAAACCCCACCGAAAGCTTCGCACCCGATCTGCGGACAATCTCCTGCTGTTTCTCATCCGTTAAAAACCGTTTAACATACTCGTGTTCGCGGTAGTTGTGAGTCTTATCACACGAAACGTTCATTTCCCAAAAAATATTCTCCTCGGCCATCCTTTTAAAATAATCGAGCGGATCAGCCCCCAGCTTCCCAATATGAGAAAACAGATCCGTGTGCGCAATACCGCAAAACTTACAGCCGCAGCGCTTGGCAAAGGCAAAAATATCCCCCTCGGTTATGCCGTCTTCATGGTCCAATTGTTCAACAAGACAATAATCAAAAAAGGAAACGTCCATCCCTTCCGGCAAGGCAGCTCGCCGAAGACTCCTCTGCGTATTGATTTCAATACCGCTCAGCACGCTAATCCGCCCTTCGTATTTCCCCTTCAAAAGGCTGATATGATCGTAATACCGTTCAAGCATTCTGCCGTAATCAGAGAAAGCCGCATTGTCTTCTGCGGCATAATAGACCGCCTTTTTCCCGTGTCCCACACCGTGAGCGTGGTCAGTAATACCGAAAAGCTCTATCCCACCTTCAATAGCAGCCTCAATGATCGCCTCCGGCCGATCAGCACCGCAAAACGAATAATATGTATGAGAATGCAGATCTTGTTTCATATTATCCCCTTTTATCATCACGCAGTTCTGAATATCAGAGCATAAAACCCCACTTATTCAACCAACTCAAACATCTTCGTATTATACACCAATGCAATCTTACCGGTGTGAGGCTTCGTTAACACCAAATAGAACTCATCGCCGCAATCGGAACGGTTGTATACGCTTTCATGCGACAAGCAATATAGCTTACTCCATTTGTAATGGGTACCGTTAACTTGCACACCGCCGATTTCATACTCCCCGTATCCCGAAAAATACAAATGATACGTTTTGTAATGCCGCCAGCGCTTTCTGGCCTTGCGATAGTGATCCTTCACCTCGCAACCTACCAACTTATCTTTCACGATCACAAGTTCCGCTTTCAGCATCTTGGTATACTTGATAATATCGAGTATCATAGACACACTCGTCACCGCTGCCGCTACCGTAGACAAACCGAACACGATGCCGTAAAAAACAAAGAGTCCGCCTACTTTCAGTATGGCAGTGCACAGCCAACAAAGGCCGCAAAACAAAAGAAAGAAAAGCACCGCAAAAATATACTTGGTCTTTATCGATTCTTTGAGATCTTGTTTCATATTGTCTATGGTCAGTTTTTCTTTTACCACACAAAACACCCCCCTACGGCGGCTCTGTTACACTTCAAAATCCAAGCATAATCTGGTTTGCGTAAACGGGCGTACAAACGTATCGGCAACGTAAACGTGCTCGGGATGCACCGCGTAGCCCTTCAGTGCTTGTTCATTCTCAAACACCGAATACAGCATCACGTCGGCATTCGACGACGAAAGCCCCGTGTTTTGCACCTTAATTTCCACAAGGCCGGGGATTTTACCAAGCAAACCTTCAAGGCCGTTTTTGATCCCCTGCTTCACCGCCTCGGTATTGTGTTCTTCCTTGAGCTTCCATAAAATGATATGCTTAACCATCACGCTACCTCCGTATCGTTTTTTATTATTGTATCATAGCACCGATCACACCGCAAGGGCGATGAAAAATCACGCGGCATTCAACGTTCCAACTGCATTTCAACGTGTATAACGCCTTCTTCCAAGAACTCCTCGGAAACGATTGAAAAACCCAGCTTCTCATAAAACCCTATGGCGCTTTTTTGAGAATGCAGACAGAGCTTTCGACAGTTCATACTTTCCGCTATATCCGCCATCGCTCTGCGCATAACCTCCGCGCCAAGCCCCACGCCGTGGGTGATCGACAACACTCTCCCGATTTTGACAACGCTTTTGCTCGCATCGGCATAAAACGCACGCAAATACGCTACTATCTCCCCGTTTTCTTCGAGAAAAAAGTGTCTTGCTTCAAGGTCGATGCCGTCAATATCCTGACAGTGCATATTTTTTTCTAATATAAAAATCTGTGAGCGTGCTTTCAAAATCTCGTACAGCTCCGTAAGCGAAAGCTCGCTGAAATCTTTAGCAACAAATCTCATATATATCACCTGCGGTTATTATAGCATAAGAGCGGTGGAGGTGCAAGGAAAAGCGAAAAGAGAATAGCGAACCGTACAAAAAGAAAAAGCCACACCATCGTGTGACTTTTCTTTTGGGATCAAACCGGAACAAAATTATATTTCTATACGGCAATTTATTGAGGCGCTTTCATTTTACGCGTACGCTTTTCTTGTATATGAAACTTAACAATAGCAACAACGGTAATAATAAATTCAATCCCATAGGATATCGCCGAGGAAATCGGAGCATGAACAAGCAGATTATAAAAAACCGCACTTGTATGAGGGATTAATATCACATATCGCATCAGCTTAATATTCCGCATAGCAAATGTAACTGCATACATACAAGCGGCGCCCATATACAAAATGTCCCATGGCGAAGATGTCCCCGACAAGATAACGTAGTTTATGATGATATAGCTAAAAACGGTTATAAAACACAAACCGACAATTATATACAACGGAACTTTTTTGTTGTTTTTTTCATATGTATAACAAATGATTCCTCGACCTATTCCAATGGCAACCGAAACCATAGTAAAATAGGCACCCATAAATAAATACGAAAAAGACAAAAACACATTTCCAATCAATTGCAAAACCAGATATTTCTTTTTATTGTCAAAAAAATAACTACAACAATATAGGACAAGTGCTATTGTACTCATAACAAAAGAGAGCGTCTTCATCTAATTCACCTTTCTGTATATTTTACCATATTTTCATACAACTATCGCATTTGACGAATTATAGCATAAAAGCGGCG
>JAZQTE010000276.1:0-2028 GCA_045630505.1 Acutalibacteraceae bacterium
CCACTCGCGGCTCTGACAGTCCACCGGACTGTCATTCACTACCGCGAGTGCCGCTTCGCTACCCCGCCCTACGAATCGGCTTCGTGTGTAGGGGCTGGCGCCTCGACAGCCCGCAAAGCCGCAGACGGAGGGGTTGCCCCGTCCGCAAAACCCCCATTACGGGACGTCCGGGGGCCGTCCCCTACGAATCGGCTTCGTGTGTAGGGGAGGCGAAATTGAACCGCTGTTGCAAACGGACTGCCTTCGCACGGGGCAGGAAAGTGAGAAAGTACAAAAGTATAGCGATCGGCGGATAAAAAATGGTTGAAATTTTACAAACGATATGATATGCTTATACTGCGTATATATTCCCATAAACAGAGAAGTGGAAAAGAACGAGAGAAAGAGGTTTTTTGTATGAAGCGCAGTTTCTTGAAAGGAATGCTTTCGGCCGTATTGGCGTTGGCGCTCCTGCTCTCCTGCATTCTCCCCGGCTTGGTAATGCCGGCTGCGGCTGAGACGACCGCGAGCAAATTCGTTTTGGAGGTTCCGTCGATTTATTTGATGACGGGGCGTTACCGCGATATGTCGGGTACGGTAACATTCTCCGACGATACCACCAAAAAATACACCACCAAAGCGGATATGAGCTGGGTGATCGCCGATACCAGCATTGCTACGATCGACGACAACGGCCGTATTACGCCCTTAAAGGTTGGTAAAACGACGTTGACGGCGACGACGCCTGCGGACGTGCTGAATTCCAGTGGCAGCCGTTTAACCAAAACGATCGACCTCACGGTTATCGACGGTTCGGAATACGTGTATTTCAACCCCGAATACACGCTGGGCGAAGCCGAGCTTATGCCGAACGGCGATTTTGAGCTGGGCTACACCGGCAGCGACTGGGTGAAGTATGCCAACGGCTCCGTGGATAACCCTCAAACCGTTGATTTTGCGGCAGGCATCGGCAAAGACGGTTCGGCCGGCTTGCAGCTCAAATCGGGGGCCGACTGGCAAAGCAAAAAACTGAACAGCTACGTAAAGGCAGGCAATCTGTACATACTGTCGTTCGACTATTTGGCAAACAAGGGCAACACGTTCTCGATCTACGGTGCTGGTATGAATATCGAATCCACGGATTTCGATTTGACGGGCAGCAAGGGCACGGGTACGTGGAAAACGTATACCAAGATCTTTAAGATGCCTTATTTGAGCAGCGGTAACCGCAATTTTGTCATCTACGGCAAGACGGTGAATGCGGATGCTCCTGTGGTGGTCGATAACGTTTCGCTGCGCGAATACAACTCCTCTGTTGAAATTGAAGAATTTTTCCTTAACAAAACCGAAAAGAAACTGGCGGTTGGCCAAAGCTTCACTCTGGAAGCGTTGACAGAGCCGTTCGGCGGCAATATAAACAACCTTGTTTGGTCTACCAGCGATGCTTCGGTAGTAACGGTGTCGGCCACCAACAATAAAACCGGCAGCGCGGATATGTATATCGGCTACGGCTCGGTGAAGGCGGTGGACGAAGGCGTTGCCACCGTTACCGTTTCCACGGCAGACGGCGCATTCTCGGCCTCCTGCACCGTCACGGTAGCAGGCGGCAAGGGCGGCAGCGTGATGGCCGATCCTTCGCTGGATTCGATGAATAAAAACGCGTGGACGAGTATTGACGGCAGACCCGGCAAATTCGTTTCGAACGGCGGTGCCGAAGGCTCGGCCGCGCTGCTCGTAGACCGTTATGCTCCCGTGAGCCATACCTTCAAGGGTTTGAAGCCGAATACCACCTACACGCTGCAGGGCGTTGCCAAAACCACCCCCATCAGTGGTCACGTGGTTGTCACGGTAGTGAACGGCAGCCAAACGCTCGTGACGGTGAACGATAAATACACTGCGTGGAGCACCACTGCCGAAGGTGAAGCGGCGCTCGCGACAGGCGTGAAATTCACCACCCCCGCAACGCTGGAAAGCGACACCACCACCGTGCATATCGGCGTGGTGTTGTCGAACGAAGACAAAGCTCCCACGCTGGCAACCGTTGCTGCA
>JAZQTE010000277.1:0-4930 GCA_045630505.1 Acutalibacteraceae bacterium
TACGCGGCATTGCGCTTTACAACGCGCACGTTATCGAAATACGTGGTGCCCGCGGCGCTGCCGTCAACCAAGTTGTGATCCACCCGGCGAATAAGCGTTAATTCCCAACCGGTGTTGCTGTACGTGATCTCACCCGTTGCAAAGGGAATGATCTCGGTTTGCCACTCGGCGTTACTCTTGGTAAACTTTGTGGCCTTGATCATATCAACACCGTTGGACGTATTGCCGGAGCTGCCAAAGTTGATATACACCTCGGGATAACCGCCGCCAACCGTTTTATGATCGAAAATGAAGAGATATTCCGTGTTCGGTTCTAAGCCGGCAAAGAATTTACCCTTATAATATTGCTGCGCCTGCTCACTACCGCTAAGCGTGAGTGCATAGTTACCGTTTTTGTCTACACCGTCGATAATGGCAGGGTTATTACCCCATTCCGATGTCGCGCCCAAATCAAAGTTACCGTTAACAACCAAGTTCGCATACGGCGTTACCGTAACAACACACGTAGAAGACACCGTACCCAAGTTTGCTGTGATCACAGCCGTGCCCTCGGCCACCGCCGTAATCTTACCGCTACCATCAACCGTGGCTACCGCCGTGTTGCTGCTCACAAATTCGGCCGCACCCGCATACGCATTAGCGGGCTCGGTAACCGCCGTCAGCGTAGTGCTGTAACCGGGCATCAGTTCCAGCGTGGAAATGTTAAGTTCCAGCGACGTCGGTTCGGGCAACAAGCGCAGAGCAATATCGTCTAAGACAACACCCTCAACAAAGTTAGACAACGCAATCGCGTAGTTATCCACCATGCGCGGATTATCGCCTGTTTCCAAAATACAACTGTATTTCTTAAACCCTTCGGCATCGGCGTTGCCAATGGTGCGTGTATCCACGATCGGCTGTACATCGTGGTTTGTATTCGAAGCCGTACCCGTGTTATACCACACACTGGAAAGATTACCATCGCCTTTAAAATACAACGAGAATTCATAATGGCGATTCGGCAAAAGCGTGAAATTCTGGCCCTTCATATAAATGGAACCGGCACTCTTAACCAAGCCCTTGGAGCCGTTTCTGCCAACGCCCTCGGTCACCGTACCATTCAACAGGTACCAGTCTACCATCGGGTCAGGACCTTCAAAATCGCCGTTTGCCATCATATTGGCATCGTTTTTAACGAGCACCTCGCACGAATCGGTTTTTCCGCCAACAGTCACGGTAATCGTTGCAGTACCGTTGGCAACGGCCGTAATCAAGCCGTTGCGATCCACGGTTGCCACCGCATGATTATCGCTCGACCAGCAAACCGAAGACGCATTGGCACCGAGCGGTTGCACGGCAAACGCCAGTTGCTTAATGCCGCCGGGAGCGATTTCCACGGCGCTGTTGGTAAGATTTACAACGTCCACATCGGCACGATCAAGTTCTACTTTAATAACCGTATCAACCGTGCTCCACACAGCACCCTCAGGCAGAGTGACGGTGTAGCCATCCTCGGTAGCGGTAATCGCCACACCCTCGGTGGTAGTGCCATCGAAATTGAGCAACGTACCATTCGCGGACAGCTTCGAGCCGTCGGCCGTGGCAGGCAGGGTAAGCGTGTTGCCCGTCGGCGGGGTCAATACGTGCAAATACAAGGTTTTGCCGTTGTCCGATTCGGCGGCAGCACCCCATTCCAACGTTGCCAGCGTGCTTTCCTCGGCAGTGGGATACGCAGCCGACGGAATCACGTTTTTAACAGACTCTCTAACACCCTTGAGGTAGTTATCGTTGGTGGCCGTCAGCAAGTCGTAAACACCATACTGCCACAAATTATCCAAGTTTTCACCGTCGCGTTCGGGATACACTGCCAACGAAGCAGCAAAACCACCGTGCGTGGAGATGGTAGACATCAAGGCAATATAGCGATAAATCGATTCGGCTGAATTGTATTCAAAGTTCGGCTTTTGGTCTTGCGGCGATACCGTAAACCACGAGCTACCCACTACCATACAGCTTTGGTTGTGCGATACTTTCAGGTTTTCCAAATCGGTTCGGTGAATTTCCCACGCGCGATATTCTGCGCCGTTGTACGCGGGAGCGGGATCCACTAATTGGTCGAAGCCTGTGTTCATTACCAACGCCATCGCCGGGTTGAAGGTCAGACAGGTATCGTGCAAGGCCTGCTGACGATCGCCAACAGATACATGGTTGTACCAACCATCGAACCACAAGCCTTTAATGCGGTTGTCGTAACGTTCCACCAATTCGTAGTACAGCTCGTTGATATATTGGTTCCACGTAGCGTACTGGTCGGTGCTATCGTTCCAACCCGTGAGTTCTTGATCTTCGGCGGTCAAATCGTGACCATCGGAGGGGTGAGTATACAGATGCAGGTCGATACCGTAGGGTTCAAGCGCATCCAACAGTTCTTCAATCAAATCGTAATCGGCATACGACTTCATACCAACCGTATCTTCGACACGACGATCGTCACGCCAACGCTCGTTCGTCATGCTCGGGAACAGCGGGCGCATATCCGCGTGCCACACGGTGAACAACACGTAATCCACGCCGAATGCCGCGGCCTCGGCTGCAAACTGTTCAGCATCAAAGTTGTTTGCAAGGTCATCTACTTCGGTGACCTTTTCACCGTCGGCATACACCGTACCACCCGTGATAACCTTGCCCGCTTCCTTGGTGTCGGTAACGGCAGGCACGTAGTGAACGAAGAAGCCGTAGGAGCTTTTTTCGTATTTGTCAACGATTACGTCGATTTCGGCATCCGTCATCGTCGGTGCCACATACGGTTTATAAACAGGCACCAACAGATTCTTGGTGAGCGCATATTCACCGCTTTTTACGTGCGTAATACGCAACGTAAGGCGCACACCCGTTGTTTCGGCGGGACGAGTAAGCGTGCCGTCGAGGGCGATAATTTCGGGGTGGCTGGTGCTTTCGATCGTTACGCTAAACGCATCGGCATTTTCCAGGTTCGGTGTAGGCAACGTGATTGCTGTTGTCTCATTGCCAGGCACGGGCAACAGATCGATCGAAGCGGCCGCTTCGGTTGCCATCAGGCCATACGGGCTGTTCACATTCACGATACGTTCTACGGAAACGATATCGGTTTTGTTCAAACGATTCTGCACATTCAACGTCAGCGTTACCTCCGTGTTAACTTCGGGTAAAGTAATGCTCTTATCCAAGGCCACCACCGAAGGATGGCTGGTTTCTGCAATGGAAACTTTAAAGAATTTCTTATCATAACCCGTCCACTCCACAACGGTATCCCCTGTTTCCACAGGCTTTACCGCGAGCAAAGCAGCGGCGTTTTCGGCCGTATCCACAAAAGCGGGTACACCGTAAACCTCCATTTCCGCCAACTGAACTGAATGGCTGGTTGCGCTGTCGTTGCCCAGCTCCGTACACCATAAACGCACGTACTGTCCATAGGTGGGAGTAATATCAATGGCCTGCATCGCATTGTTGGCTTCCATGGGGTAATCCTCGGCACTGTACGCCGTTACCCACTCTTTTCCGTCTGTCGAGATCTGAATCTCGAAATCCATCGGCATACCGCGGTAGGCCGTGCGCGGACGAGGGTAGATATGCACCTGCTTGACAATCGCCGTTTCCGCCATCGTCAGCATTACCCATTCCGCACCGCCTTCAAGAGTGGACACGGAAGTCTTGTATTGCTTGGTAGACCAACCGGAATTGCTTTCCGTCTTGTTGCCGTTAATAATACGAGCAGCCGTCCATTGGCTGTTAGCTTCGGTAGAAGCCGTAGCCGCAGTGAGGGTAATCTTATTCCCGGCTTGCGCGGCAAGACCGGCAATGTCCACCGTAATGGGTGCGGTATCCACACTAACCGTACCGTCGCTAAGCGTTAACACAACCTCACAAGAAGCGGCATTCACGGTATCAACATCGCCATCCGTATCCACAACCGCCGTGTTGGTGGTGGATTTCAGTGTGGTGGTAATGCCGGGAATGCCAGGATACAGCAAGCACGAATTCACGTTATCAATGGCAACAGAATCCATCGCTGCTGCATACTCTTCCACCGAAGACAAGGGCGTGTAATAGGCTTCCAGTTCCATAAACTGACAGCGATAGGCACGTGTTGCCGCTGTTTCGTTTTCGGTATAGAGCTTGGTGGCGTCCACTTTGATGTACTGAACAGACGATTGCTGTTCAAATGTGAAGGTTTGCCATTCTGCACCGGTAGTTTGGTAATCGGTTTCGGTTACCACCGTAGTCCAGTGGAAGCCGTCACTTGATACTTGGATCGTAAAATCCAACGGAAAACAGCGGCGATACGCCACACCGCTTACAGTTTCGTACCGCGGGAACAAACGAACCTCATCTACAAACGCAGCATACGGGAGTTCCACTTGGATCCACTCGTTGCTTTCCTGCGTGTATGTGTTAGGATTACTTGACCAGAATGTCGTAGTTTTCCCATCAATCAGGTTAACCGCCTGATAGGTAGAATGCTCGCTGGAGGCGAGCACTTTCGCGCCCGACAAATCAACCAGCGCCTTTGTTTCTTCGGCCGCGGCTGGAAGCGCCAAGCCGGAAACCATACAGGGCACCAGCAAAGCAATTGCCAAAACTATGGCCAAAACTCTGCGGAAATACGTTTTCATACGAACTACCTCCCAAACAATACTGTGTCTATTGTTCTTGACTTTATTTTACATTATATGATAGAATAAAATAAACCTGTTTATTTGCTAAAATAAGGGGGTAATTTTACTTTGAAGTTATATTCATCCGAAATGGACAACCAGCAAATCATCGTTTTCACTTGTCGGGATGCTGTTGTTTTAGAACATGAGCACGACTTTTTGGAACTGGGTTATATCCAACAAGGCAGTGCTACCCACTACCTTGGAAACAACACCTTCACATTGCACGAAGGTGACTATTTCATTATTGATTATAC